>JBDSML010000107.1:0-10639 GCA_039915865.1 Gemmatimonadaceae bacterium
GCGCGCTCAAGGATCGTGGGAAGACGACGGAGCTCGTGTTCTATCCTCGCGAAGGACACGGACTGGCGGAGTACTACCATCAGGTGGATCGCATGAAGCGTGAGTACGAATGGATCTCACGCTACACCCTCGGCTCCAACCTGCTGCCGTAGGGATCGCGAAAAGCAGGTCCCGCGCTGCGAGGGACCTGCTCTTCCGGTAGTTCCGCGATTAAAACCCCTGAATGTTGATGCAGCCCTTCGGTTGCGGGGACCGCTGATTGCATTCGTCGACCGGAATCGGAACGACCGGGAAGATCTTGTGCGTCGGCAGTGCCTTCTCGAGTGTCGCCAGGCGCCCATACCGGCGAAGGTCGACCCACCGATGTCCGTACTCGAAGAACAGCGAGTAGCGGCGGTTGTAGAGAATCTCGCTGACGATGTCACCGGCAAAGGCGGCTCCGAGTGGTGCGAGGCCGCCGGAGTTCACGCGGATGAAGTCGAGGTCCTGGATCGCCAGAGCGCGATTGCCCAGGCCATTGTATGCCTCGGCACGCAACAGGATCAACTCCTCGTTCTTGATGATCGGCACCGGCGCCACGTTGCTGGCGTAGGCGATGATCTTCACGTTCGAGTTCACGCCCTGCGTCGTCACGCTCACCGCGGTGACGAGCGCCTTGCTCGACGCACGCAGGTCCGGTGAGCCGTCGGGCCGGCGCTGCGCATCGGTGAGAAAACTTGGCACCGCGAAGAGCGCACGTGGCGCCGCGTCGAAGAGCGGATTCAGCGCGTCGCCCGATGTCGTCGAATACACATGATAGGCGCCAGTGGCCAACGCGGCGGCGCTCGTGCTCGACGTGCTGAGGAATGACTCGCCGAGCGTCACGAGCGCCGTGGCCCAGTCAGCGCGGTAGATGTCGACGCGCGACTTGAGCGCACGATTCAGCTTGAGGAACGTCGCCGGCGTATTGAAGCCGGCGAATCCACTCGTGAGTGCGAACGGAAATGCCGTTCCGCCTGCCGCGAGGTCGGCCTTCGCCTCGTCGAACAGCGCAGCCGCGCGCTTGAAGCCGCTGTCCTTCGTGACGAACGCACCAAGGACAGCGGGATCAGACGGGACGTCGACGACGATGCCGAGCGTGTCGCGGACGCGCAGTTGATTGACGTACTCTTGCGCCATGATCGTCTTCACGAAGCCGCGCGTCGCTGACTTCTGCGCCGGCGTGTAGGTCGACACCTTGTCGACAGCGTCGAGGATCGTTGCGGCGGTGCGCAGGTCGCGGTACGACGACGACCACCCGACGTCCGCGACGAATCCGCCTGGCTCGAGGGGCCCCACGAGATAGCCCAGCACGTTGCGCGGCTCCGCGGGATCGAGGTTGTAGACCTCGCGTCCGAGAATGCCGAGCCCTGTCGCCCAGGTGCCGACGGTGGCGCGGAGGCCGACCAGCAGTCCCGCAACCGTCGTGTTCACCGTGGCTGCATCGGGACTCTCGAGCAGCCCATCGATGTTCGGCGTGTTGAAATTCGGTATCGTGGATTCCTTGCACGCCCCGAATGCGGCGAGCAGCGTCGCGGCGGTGGCGACGGTGACCACGCGTCGGATGCGAATGGATGGAGTACGCATGGTCAGAAATCCACCGAGAGGTTGAGCCAGAAGGACTTGCTCGCCGGATATGCCGCGAGCTCGCGATTGCGCTGAACGGCGTCCGGGACACCGCCGGCGCCGAAATTCTGCGCCTCCGGATCGCCGCCGCGGAAATCAGTCCACCATTTGAGGTTTCGGCCGGTGAACGAGAGCTTGGCGTTGCTCACGCGCGTCAGTGACGACAGATACCGCGCCGGAATGTTCCAGCCCAGCGTCACTTCGCGCAGCTTCGTGTAGGTCGCTTCCTGGTAATAGATCCGCGTCACCTGTAGATACGTGCTGGTGCGGAACGCGCCGAGCTTCTGTCCCGTGCTCGTCGGCTCATCGTAGTCGATGGAGTTCTGGCCCAGGTCGTAATGGCGCCACGTGCCGTTGGCGAGCATGCCGCCCTGTTGGTGGTCGAGCAGCGCGTAGAGCGAGATCGCACCGACGCGGACCTCGTTCGACCAGCCCGCGGTCCACGACGGATTACCGTCGCCCATGACGACGGGCACGACGACGCGCCCGCCGGCCTGGGGCAGCGTGTCGTTGCCGATCAACTGCGTCGCCGACTTCCCTTCCTCGATCTTCACGGCGCCCGTCTGTGGTGTGCCGAGCAGAAATGACGGCACGGGAAGACTCGTGATCAGGCTGCGATTCATGCCGTAGTTGAAGCGCGAGTTCCACTCGAAGCCGTTGCGCTGGATCGGATACGCACCGACCGACACCTCGAGACCGCGGACGCGCATCGCCGCACCATTCGAGACTTCGGCGCTGTAGCCGGTGGACGGTGCGAGCGTCCGGGTGATGAGGAGGTCGGAGATGTTGCGCTGGAAGCCGGTGACCTCGAGGTTCGCGCGACTGCCGAAGAGCGCGGCATCGACACCGCCCTCCACCTCACGCTGCCGTTCAGGGCGGATGTCGGCGGCCGCACGTGTGGTGCCGACGCGGAAGGCACCGAGGCCACCGATGCTCGACAGGTCGAGTCCCGTGAACTTCTGCCCGTAGAGCGGCTGGTTGCCCGTCTCGCCATATGCAGCGCGAAGCTTGACCTCGTCCACGAGGCCCGGCTTCAGGCCCGTGAGACGATACGACGCGGACGCTTTCGGAAAGACGAAGAACTTCTTCGTGTCGCCGTTGTTGCTGCTCCGGTCCGCGCGCGCGCCGACGGTGAACAGGAACTTCTCGTTCCACAGCATCTCCGTCTGTGCGAACATCCCGAAGTCGTTGACTTCGAGCCGGTTCTCGTCCACGTCGCGAATGGTTCCCGCCGTCACCACCTCCAGGCCGCCGAGCAGGTTCTGCCCCGACGTGCGTGTCTGGCCGAACGCCCTCCGCTCGTACTGCGTGCCGAACTGCGACGTGATCCCGATGCTCGAGCGCGGCGTCCACGTGTGCACCGCGTTCAGGTTCAGGTTGCTCTGGAGGTTGTCCGCATACGACGCGGCCGACGTGCCGGGCAGGCCATCGAGCGGCTCGAACTGCAGTGCTGGCGGGGAGAAGATGATATTCTTCTGGTTGAGGACGTCCGCTCCGCCGTACGTGATGAGCTGCAGTTTCTGGCGCGCGTTGCTCCACGCATCGAGGGTCAGGCGCGCCGTGGTGATGCTGCGCCACACCGACTCGCTGTTCTTGAACAAGTCCACCGTCTGCAGTGGATTCGAGTTGTAGAGCGGGTTGACCGGAAACGAGCCGTCGGGCTTGCGCCGAATGTCCAGGAAGCTCGGGACCTTCGTGAGCGTGTACGCGACAGAGTTGCCGGCGTTGTCGTTGCCGAAGAGCCCGCGGTCGTTGCTCGACCGAAGCGCCTGCGTCCCGACCTGCATCGTGAGCCGCGACCCGAGCCGCTGGTCGAGATTGACCCGTACGCCCGTCTTGTTGGCGAACGTGTTGCGCACGATGCCCGACTCCTGCCGCGTCAGCGCGGAGGCAAAGTATTTCGTATTCTCGGTGCCGCCGCTGACGCCGATGGACGTCTCGGAATTCACCGGATGCTCACCATACGTGACGTCCTCGTAGTCGATGAAGACGTTGGGATCGTAGTACTGTGCGGCCACTGCACCGAACTGCGCCGTCGCATCGGCGAGACTCGTGAATCGGCGTGAACCGTTCTTGTACGCGAGCCGTGCGGTGCCGACGTTCTGCTGCAGCGAGAACTTGGGTGCGCCGGCATCACCGCGCTTGGTGGTGATGATGATCACGCCACCCGACGCCTTCGACCCATAGATCGCCGACGCCGCCGACCCCTTCAGGATCTCGATGTTCTGGATGTCGTTCGGGTTGAGGTCCGCGATGCGGTTGTCCGGGTTCTCCTGGTTCGCCGATGAGATCACCGTGCCGGCCGCCCGCGTCACCTTGTTCGTGCCCGAGCCGATCGCCACGTCGCTGACGATCACGCCGTCCACGACGTACAGCGGTTGCGCCGAGCCGAGGATCGACGAGATGCCGCGGATGCGAATGCGGTTGCCGCCACCAGGTGCGCCCGTCGACTGCGAGATCTGCGCGCCGGCGATCTTGCCCTGAAACGCATTCTCGATCGACTGCGCCGTGACCTTCGTCATCTCCTCCGCGCTGACGCTCGCAACGGACGTGGCGAGGTTGCGCCTTGAGATACCCGACGCCTGTCCGGTGATGACGACCTCGTCGAGCTTGAGGATGTCCGCCTTGAGCACGATGTCGACAGTCGTCGCCGACGCTGCGACGTTCACCTCCGTCTGCGGATGGCCGATGCGGCGCACCGTGAGTACCACGGGCCCGCTCGGCACCTGCAGCGTGAACGTGCCATTGTCTCGGCTCACGGTGCCCGTCGTCGTTCCCTTGACGACAATCTGCGCCGACGAAAGCGGTGCGCGCGTTCCCTCCTGGACGACGGTGCCGGTAATCGTACGACTCTGCGCAAGGACGGGCGCGGCCACCAGAAGCAGCAGCGCACTGGCCCACCAACGGGATGACTTCACGACGTTTCGCTCCAAGCTAGAGTGACGAGCGCTCAGTATGTCCACCACGGCGTGGTTGTACCGGCAGGCATTTTCCGCAAACCGAACTGCCCCATCTCTTTCAGTCGTTCGACATTGGTGACTGGTCCCGACCAGCAGTGCCCCTTCTGGTCGCCGTACATGAACTCACCCTCGTCGTGCGGACTCTCCGTGGTCTTCATCCATGCGTCGAGCTCGCGCGTGGCACGATCGAGGAAGTAGTTGTCCGCGTTCCCGACATAGACGTGGAGCTTGTCCACCAGCTTTGGACCCACCGACGGCCAGTTTCGTTGGAGGTAGTAAAGAATGTCGTAGTTCTCCTTCCAGTACTGCACGACGCTGCGATCGATGACGCCCGTGCGCTTGTCGAACGCAGGCTTGAAGTAGCCATCGGCGCCGATGGGACCGAACACCGCGGACCAGATGTCGATCTGGCCCGTACCGCTGCGGCCCTTGGTGCCGTTGACGAGTTCCATCCAGTTGCGTTGCTGCGACGTCTGCCGAATCTCGCCGTTGATCTCGCGCGAGTTGATCGTCGGCGTGCGGTGCCAGTCGCCGATGATCTTGTAGAACGCGTTCTCATCCTTGTAGAAGTTCACCCCCTCGACATCGCTGAACGTCACAGGGTCGGGACAATACGCCCACGTGCCCCCGAAGAAGTCGGGGTGCCACACCTGCAGCGCGAGCGCTTCCCAGCCGCCGGTGGATCCTCCCGAAAGCCATCGCGACCATGGCTGTGCAATCGTGCGATAGCGCTTCTCGATCTCGGGGATGAGCTCCTGCATGATGGCGTCGCCATAGGGGCCGCCGTTCACCGAATTCACGGCGTACGAGTCGTCGTAGTAGGGGGTCGGGTGCTGGAACGTCACCGCGATCACCCGCGGAAAGTCGGGGCGGCTCCACGCTCGGCGAAAGGTGCTGTCGTTGTCGAAGTTGTACGGCGACGCGATGGAGAAGTGACCCTGGATGTAGTTCACCGGATACCGCGTCGTCGCGCGCGCATAGTCGAGCGGCAGCAGGATCGTGGCACCCAGGTAGATCGGGCGACCCCAGAACTTGCTCAGCGACGGGCTCTGGAACTTGATGCGCTGGACGAACTCGTTGTCGGCCGGCACGACGATGGGTGGAATCTTCTGGTCGGCAACGAGCGAGACGACCTGCTTCGACAGCGCATCGATGCGGATCTTCCTCGGCACGCTGTAGAGATTGCCTGGCGAGCGCGCCCACTGCTGGCCTTCCCACTGGTCGTCGTGCATCCAGACGGTGTGGCCGTCGGCGCGCTTGAACTCGGAGTAGACGTTCACCACCGATTGCACCCAGTAGTCGCCGGCGGGAATGTCGGCCATGTCGGCGACCGGTGTGCCGAGGTCAGTCCCGTCGACGACGGCGACCTGCCCTGCGCGCAGCGCATCGACGTCACGCCCGAACAGCGGCGCACCCACGCGTCCGACCTGCAGGCGCGGCTCCCGCTCATTGCCCTTCGCGAGCATGACGTACACCCGGCCGGTCGTCGGTTCACTGCGGACATTCGCCGGTACGGAAATCTCGAACTTGATCCGAGCTCGGCCCGATGGCCCTGGTGTAATTACGGAGGTCTGCGCCGCGAGGCTGCACGGCACCAGAGCAGTAACGATCAGCGTGCGGAGTGTCATGGCAGTACCGGCAGGACGAGGTGGGATGCGTTCGTGCTCGAGCGGAACACCGTCATCGTCGCTGCGCGAAATGCGCTCGTGTCCGCCGTGTTGATGTTCGGCACGAACGTCTGCGGATTGCGGTCGATGAGCGGGAACCACGTGCTCTGCACGTGGACCATCAGGCGATGTCCCTTCTTGAAGGTATGAAAGACGTCGTGCAGCGTGTACGTCACCGAATCGGGTTTGCCCGGTGTCAGCGGAATCGGTGTCTCGAGCGACCGGCGCCACCGTGCGCGGTAGACGTCGCCCTTCACCAGCTGCTGGAATCCGTCCATCCCGCCCCCGCCCCCGCGCCCCGCCATCGGTATATCGGGCCAGACGTCGACGACCTTCACGATGAAGTCGGCGTCGGTGCCCGTCGTCGCGACCTGAAGGTTCACGCCGATCGGACCGGCGAGCGTGAGATCCTGGTCGAGGACAGGGGTCTGATAGACGAGGACATCAGGACGCCGGCTCGCGAACCGCTGGTCTTCGATCGGGTAGAGCTGATAGTACCCGAACGACAGCTGCGATGTGTATGGCACCGGCTTCGCAGGGTCGCTCACGTAGGTGTCGCGTGCGTTCGCGGCCGCGGGCTTCGCATAGGCGAGCGATCCATTCTCGCGAAAGTAGATCGGTGTCTTGCGCGCTGCCTTCGGTGGCCATGCGTCGAAGGTGCGCCACTGGTTGGCGCCCGTCTGGAATGCGGCGACCTTCGGCAACGCTGCACCACAGCGGTCCTTGAGCTCACACGCGAAGAACGGAAAGCCGATGCTGTCGCGGAAGAAGGTGCCTGTCTTGCTTCCGAACTTGAGCACGCCGAGCGTGTCATTCTCGCCACGGTTCCATGCGCCGTGCGTCCACGGACCCATGACGAAGGTGCGCTTCGTCGTCGCGCTCATCTCCTCGAGCGATTGATTGAGGCGCAGTGGACCGTAGGGATCTTCGCCGTCGTACCATCCACCGACGGTGAGCACCGCAGGCTTGATGTTCTTGACGTGTTTCCAGATGCCGCGCTTTTGCCAGTACGCATCGTAGTTCGGATGCGCCATGATCGAATCCCAGAACGCGACTCTCCCCGCAAGTTGACCCGAGGACAGCGTCTTCGTCGGCCCCGCGCGAAGGAAGAAATTGTAGCCATCGCCGGTGGCGAACGTCGGACGGGCCGGATAGCTGCTCACCAGCCCGTCGCGCGGCTGGTCGAAGCTGCTCAGGAAGTTGAACGTCTGCGCCAGCGTGAGCGCACCGTTGTGATGACGGTCGTCGCCGAGGTACCAGTCGATCATCGGCGCGGACGGGTACGCGGCCTTGTGCGCGGGGTGCGCGTCCGGTAGGCCCGCCGCGACGAAGAAGCCGGGTGCCGAGTTTCCCCACGTGCCGACGCGGCCATTGTTGCCCGCGATGTTCTTCACCAGCCAGTCGATGGTGTCGTACGTGTCGGTGGATTCGTCGACGTCCTTCGGGCCATGCTTCACGACGATGTAGGGCGTCATGAACGAGTAGTAGCCCTCGCTCATGTACCGGCCGCGCACGTCCTGGTTCACGAAGATGAAGCCATCGTCCTGGAATGCCTTCCACGGACCGAGTGCAGCCGGATACGCATCGGGACCATAGGGACCGACGCCGTATGGCGTGCGCATGAGCATGATCGGATATCGCTTGGTCGAATCACGCGGCGTGTAGATGGCCGTGAACAGCTGCGTGCCATCGCGCATCCGAATCGAGACTTCCCGCTTCACGTAGCGCTCGCGTACATCGGCGGCGCCAGGTGGACTCTGTGCGCCCAGTGCAGCGGCGGCGAGGAGCGTGGTGAGCAGCGACGTCCGCAGCGCGGACACCAGTGTCGGAAGGGTACGCATGCAAGAATGGTGGGAGGGATCACGGCAATGCTTCGCAACATGGCGCGAGGGCATACGGCCCGCGAGGGGCCGATCAGCGATTCAATCCCATCACCGGCGAAGAGATGCTCAGGCGTCCCCGCTCCCTGAGCGCTCCTCGACTTCCGTTGCCGATGCGTAGATGTAATCACGGTTCATGCGCGCGATGAAGTCGATGCTGATGCCTTTTGGGCACGCTTCCTGGCACTCGCCGAACAGCGTGCATCCGCCGAAGCTCTCGAGGTCCATTTGCACAACCATCTTCAAGGCGCGGCGGTACCGCTCTGGTTGTCCCTGCGGCAACAGGCCGAGATGCGAGATCTTCGCGCTCGTGAACAGCGACGCCGCCGCATTCGGACATGCCGCCACGCACGCGCCGCACCCGATGCACGCGGCCGCATCCATCGCGGACTCGGCGTCGGTCTTCGGAATCGGCATCGTGTTGGCGTCCTCCGCGCCGCCCGTCGCCACGCTGACGTAGCCGCCCGCCTGGATGATGCGATCGAACGCGCCGCGATCGACGACGAGATCCTTGATCACCGGAAACGCGGTGGCGCGCCACGGCTCGATGACGATCGTATCGCCGTCCTTGAAGCTGCGCATGTGCAGCTGGCACGTCGCCGTGCCCTTCATTGGCCCATGTGCGACGCCGTTGATCATCACGCCACACATGCCACAGATCCCCTCGCGACAATCGTGATCGAAGGCGATGGGCACCTCTCCGCGCGTGATCAGGCCTTCGTTCACGACGTCGAGCATTTCGAGGAACGACATGTCCGGACTGACGTCCGTCGCCTTGTACTCGACGAGCGAGCCCGCCGCCCTGGCGCTGGCCTGACGCCAGACCTTCAGCGTGATGTTCATCGCTCCGCCTGGTCCGGTCACTTGTAACTCCGCTGCGACAGCTTGATGTTCTCGAAGATCAGCGGCTCCTTGTTCAGGATGGGCGCCTTCCCTTCCCCTGCGTACTCCCACGCCGCCACGTACGCGAACTTCTCGTCGTTGCGCAGCGCTTCACCGTCGGGCGTCTGGTATTCCGTCCGGAAGTGGCCACCGCACGACTCTTCGCGGTCCAGCGCATCACGGCACATCAACTCGCCGAGCTCGAGGAAGTCGGCCACACGTCCCGCGTGCTCGAGCGTCTGGTTGAGCTCCGCACCACTGCCGGGGATCATGACGTCCTTCCAGAACTCCTCGCGCAGCTTTGGAATGAGCTCGAGCGCTTTCGTGAGCCCAGCCGCGTCGCGTGCCATGCCGCAGTTCTCCCACATGATCTGGCCGAGCTCACGGTGGAATGACGCGACGGTGCGCTTGCCCTTGATACCGAGCAACCGGGTCGTACGCTGCGCGACGTCGGCAACCGCTGCCGTCACTTCAGGCGCATCGGCAGCCACTGGCTCGAGCTTGTTCGCCGCGAGATAGTCGCCGATCGTGTACGGCAACACAAAATATCCGTCGGCGAGACCCTGCATGAGCGCACTGGCGCCGAGGCGGTTCGCACCGTGATCGGAGAAGTTCGCCTCGCCCGCCACGTGCAGGCCGGGAATGCTGCTCATGAGGTTGTAGTCCACCCACAGTCCCCCCATCGTGTAGTGGACTGCCGGATAGATGCGCATCGGCACCGTGTACGGATTCTCGTTCGTGATGCGCTCGTACATCTCGAACAGGTTGCCGTACCGCTCGCGAATCTTGTCTTCGCCCAGTCGCTTGATCGCATCGGCGAAGTCGAGATACACACCGCGCCCACCGGGACCCACGCCGCGTCCCTCGTCGCATACTTCCTTCGCCGCACGCGAGGCGATGTCACGGGGACACAGGTTGCCGAACGCCGGATACTTCCGCTCGAGAAAGTAGTCGCGATCCGCCTCGGCGATATCGTTGGGCGGTTTCGGCGCATCGTCCTTCTTCTTCGGCGCCCACACCCGACCGTCATTGCGCAGCGACTCCGACATCAGCGTCAGCTTCGACTGATACTCGCCGTGCACTGGAATGCACGTCGGATGGATCTGCGTGTAGCACGGATTCGCGAACGCGGCGCCGCGCTTGTACGAGCGCCAGATCGCCGTCGTGTTGCAGCCCTTCGCGTTCGTCGACAGGTAGAACACGTTGCCGTAGCCGCCCGTCGCCAGCACCACGGCGTCCGCAAGGTGCGGCTCGATCGTCCCCGTGAGCTCGTCGCGCACCACGATCCCACGCGCGCGACCGTTTACGACGATCAGGTCGAGCATCTCCGACCGCGGGTACATCTTCACCCCGCCCTTGGCGATCTCCTTCTCGAGCGCCTGGTACGCGCCGAGCAGTAGTTGCTGCCCCGTCTGGCCTCGCGCGTAGAAGGTGCGCGATACCTGCGCGCCGCCGAACGACCGATTGGCCAGCAGGCCGCCGTACTCACGCGCGAACGGCACTCCCTGCGCCACGCACTGGTCGATGATGTTCAGGCTGATCTGCGCAAGCCGGTAGACGTTGCCCTCGCGGGCGCGGAAATCGCCGCCCTTGATCGTGTCGTAGA
>JBDSML010000083.1:0-4017 GCA_039915865.1 Gemmatimonadaceae bacterium
GTGGAGCGCTATCGTTCCGCCACGGATCTTCCGGTGATGGCGCAGCCCAATGCCGGCCTGCCTCGGCTCGTGAACCTGAAGGTCGTGTACGACGAGACGCCGGAGGAGATGGTGCGCGGCGTCATTCCGCTGCTCGAAGCGGGCACGAACATCATCGGCGGTTGTTGTGGAAGCACGCCCGATCACATTCGCGCATTCCGTGCAGCCATGGACCAGTACCTGAGCGAACGCCAATGAAGCAAAAGCTGTGTGACGTGAGCGCAAAGGCGATGGAGAAGCTGCCGGCGCAGACTGCTGACAAGTCGGGGATCGGCGTGCACTACATCGATGCGTTCATCAAGCCGATGAATGCGACCCTGCCGGATGGCACGAGCGTGAAGTGCAAACGGCGTGGGTTGAAGATCACGCTGACTGCGGGCGCGAAGAAAGGCGAGGGGTTGATGCGCCGCCTCAGCGTGAGCGCCGATCCGATTGTCATGCTGGATGCGGCACTGCAGGAAGCGGCGACGGCAGCGGGCATCGGATTGAGCGTCGAGGAAGGGGCAGTGTTCCTCGAGATGGAAGAAGCGGCGCGCGTGTAAGGGACAGCGGTTAAGGGAACAGGCGGAAACCAGGTGAAACGGCAGGATAAACCCGTTTTTAATCCTGCTGTTTCTGTTTTCTTCTGCCCTTTCCCTTGAACCGCTTTTCTTCATTTTGCTTTTGCAGCACGGCCCTGTCGCATCCGCCCCTTCACCAATGACCAAGCGCGCACCCAACTCGATCGCTCACTACCGCCGTCTCGACGAGACGCAAATCGTCGCGACGATTGCGCGTCTTCGCGATCGCATCGAAGAGCGCTTCCCCGGCTACGGACTCGGCAACGTCAGTCGTGAGCTGTTGGCGCTCGCCGAAGAGTCGTCGGAAGTCGTCGACTATCTCCGACGCCCCAACTGGCCACTGCGCATCATCGTCGGCCTCGTCATCGCGACGATCTTCGGTGTCCTCGGCGTCATGGCGACGACGATCAACCTGCCCACCCGCGTCGACCGACTCGCTGACTTCGTGCAGGCGGTCGATTCCGGCATCAACGACATCGTCTTCCTCGGCATCGCGGTGTTCTTTCTCACCACGGCCGAGGTGCGGCTCAAGCGCCGCCGAGCATTGGCGAGCCTGCACGAGCTGCGCAGCGTCGTGCATATCGTGGACATGCACCAGCTGACGAAGGATCCCGAGCGCGTGCTCGCCGGCCGGCCCGACACCGCCTCATCGCCGACGCGCACGATCCCGAAGCAGGAGCTCGGGCGATACCTCGACTATTGCAGCGAGCTGCTCTCGCTGGCGAGCAAGGTGTCCGCCCTGTTCGCGCAGCATTTTGCCGACCCCGTAGTGCTCGGGGCGGTGAACGAGATCGAGGCGTTGGCGAACGGGTTCTCGAACAAGATCTGGCAGAAGATCACGTTGCTCGACCGCGTGATCACGAAATCGCCAACCGTGCAAATCCGTGATGAGTGATGGGTCCACGCGACCTGCGACAGTGCGCGACAGTTGTGTCGCGCGCGCGCGACACAGCAAGGTGTGTCAAGAACTATTGTCGCTGGTGAGCATCAGCCGGATGCGACGACGCAACTCGTAGTGATGCAACGACATCTGCGTCGAACGCGCCGTCGGCGATAAGCGCCTGTGCGCATCGAAAACGACGGTGGCGCGAGTGGCCTGCGATCTGCTTTTCACTGTTGCACCAGAGTCGCTGCCGTAGTTCCAGTCGCGCATGCTGCCCCCCCTTTGTTGCCGCGGTTGCCTGCGGCAGCGCTCCGGTCCAACTGCTCGCGTCTTGGCTCATGCGAGCCGAGACGCGTTTGTGTTTCGCGCCGAGTATGGAAGAGCAGGTCCCTCACGTCGGTCGGGACGAGAGAATGGGGACACGCCGGGGGCGAGGCAGGGAATGACGTTCGCAGACGTCGCCACACTCGCTCGCGAGTTGCCGGGCGTCGAGCCATCCACGTCGTACGTTACTCCATCGCTCAAGGTGCGCAGCAAAATGCTGGTGCGCATGAAAGAGGGCGGAGAATCGGAGGACGCGTGGCGCGAGGCGGCGCCGAAGCGGCCCGTGCAGGAATACGACGCACCGTAGACGAACGCGCGCTATCATTCACCGACGTCGCACCCCGTGCGATTGACGCGAAGGGTCCTCGCAGCTTCCGCAGTTCCAATTGGAGCGAACATCCGCCTGTGGCAAAAAAACCCAACTACGACTTCGAGAAGCGCCGCAAGGAACTGGACAGGAAGAAGAAGAAGGAAGACAAGCGCCAGGAACGGCTTCAGCGCCGACAGGATGGATTGCCGGAAGAGTCGGATGCCGTAGACGGTGAGCCAGCGGCCGAGCACGACCAGGCTGACGGCGTCGCCGAGTAGTCAGCGATTGCGGAGGGCTCGTGTGAGCAGCCGGTCGAGCCCCGATGCGAAGGCCTGCTTGTCTCGCGTGCTATAGGCCTTCGGCCCGCCGGTCTCCACGCCAGTGGAGCGGAGATCGGTCATGAAATCGCGCACGGATAGCCGCTCGCCGACATTGTCGGGCGTGAATTCCTCGCCGCGGTGGTCGAGCACGGCCACACCCTTGCCGACGAGCGCTGCCGCCAACGGAATGTCCGCGGTGATCGCCACATCGCCCCGCTCGGCGGACGCTTCGATGAAGCGGTCCGCCACATCAGGCCCGCCTTCCACGCGTTCAGTACTCACGAACTTGTAGCCAAGCGGGAGTTGAATCCGCTGATTGGCGACGAGAATCGTGTGCAGCGAGAGACGTTCCGCTGCGCGGAAGACGATCTCCTTCACATCGCGCGGCGCGGCGTCGGCATCCACCCAGAGTTTCATGTGATGGCATTGTAATACGCCGGCGCGGCGCTCGTGCAACCATCGACATTCGCGTCCGACGTCACGATGTTGTCCTCGGTGTTCAGATTCCCCTTCGATGGAGGACGGGCATGCCCGGCGTGATGATCAACGGAGTTCATGCATTGCTCTACTCGAGCGACCCCGACGCCACACGCGACTTCATTCGCGACGCCATGCAGCTCGCGTCCGTCGACGCCGGGCGCGGTTGGCTCATCTTCGCCCTGCCGCCCGCTGAAATCGCCGTCCATCCCTCGGATGGCGAGAAAACTTCCGACATCTACCTCATGTGCGACGATCTCCAGCGCACGCTGGATGCGCTCGAGTCGTACGACGTGACCGTCACGCAGCCCATCACCGAGCAGCGTTGGGGAAAGGTCACCGCGATTCGCGTCCCCGGCGGTGTGGAATTGGGGCTCTACCAGCCGTATCATCCAACGGCACTCTCGATCGCCGCCGAAGAATCCGCGAAATACAGGAATACAATGGGAGGCTCGCCGTGACAGGGAATCAAGCCGGGAACCCGCTGGTCGAGGACCTGATCGGCGAATACAAGCGCTACCGCCTTCTCGCCGAGAAGGCGATGGCGCAGATGCCGGATGACGCGCTCAACGTCGTGCATGGGGACGAGTGCAACTCCGTGGCGATGATCGTCGCGCACATGAGCGGCAACCTGCGCTCGCGCTTCACGAATTTCCTCACGGACGACGGCGAAAAGCCGTGGCGTGCGCGAGACGATGAGTTTGCGTCGCGCACTTGCTCGCGCGCGGAGGTGACTGAATTCTGGATAGAAGGTTGGGCCGTGCTCGAGCGCGAGATCGCTGCGCTCACCGATGCGGACCTCGCGCGCGCGGTGACGATTCGCCAACAGCCGCTGACCGTCCATGCAGCACTGTGTCGATCCATTGCCCACGTGGCGTATCACGTCGGGCAGATCGTGTTGCTCGCGCGTATCACCGCCGAGCGCCCATGGGAATCGCTCAGCATCCCGAAAGGGCGGTCGACGGAGTACAACCAGAACCCGACGAGGGAAAAAGTGCCCGGCTAGTTGTAGTAGAACTGTAAGGGTCCCAACCGTTCAGTGGGTACGGGGTGTCGAACGCGAGCACCCACCCATTGAACCATGCAGAACCGCATTTTCGGCGT
>JBDSML010000264.1:0-58272 GCA_039915865.1 Gemmatimonadaceae bacterium
CGCCGGCCACACACGATCCGTACGTCGCGCTTCGCAATCGCGATTTTCGCTGGTACGTGCTGAGTCTCTTCGCGATCACCCTGGGCGCGCAGCTCCAGGCCGTCGTGGTGGGATGGCAGGTCTACTCGATCACGCGAGATCCCCTGTCGCTCGGCCTCATCGGCCTCGCCGAGGCGCTGCCGTTCATCGCGGTGGCGCTGCCGGCGGGGTATGTGGCTGACCGCTGGAACCGCCGCGCGGTATCGCTGCTCTCACTCGCGGTGCTCGCGCTCTGCTCCGTGGCGCTGCTCGCGCTGAGTACCACGCCGGCGCTGCTCGGGCGCGGCGGGGTGACGATCATATATGTAGTGATCTTCGCGAGCGGCATCGCGCGGAGCCTGCTCCAGCCCGCGCGGCAGGCGATGAGCTCGGAGCTCGTCCTGCGACACGAGCTGCCGAACGCAATCGCGTGGCGCAGCAGCACATGGCAGACGGCAGCCGTCGCCGGCCCGGCGATGGGTGGGCTGCTCTACGGTTTCAGCGGTGCGGTGGCTGCCTACTCCGTCGACGTCGTCCTGATGATGGTCGCGCTCGCCGCGATGCTCGTGATGCGCTACACGCCGGGCGAGCGGAGTATCGGCCGGCTGTCGATCCTCACCGACCTCCTGTCGGGGCTCAAGTTCGTGTGGGCGCAGCCCGTGATTCTCGCGGCGATCTCCCTCGATCTCTTCTCCGTGTTTCTCGGCGGCGCCGAGGCGTTGCTGCCCGTGTTCGCTTCGGAGATCCTGCATGTTGGTCCGCAGGGATTGGGCATTCTTCGTGCGGCCCCTGCACTCGGCGCGGTGTTGATGGGGGTGCACCTCGCGCATCGGCGGCCGTTCGAGCGGGCGGGTCGCACGCTGCTGGTCGCGGTCGCGGTGTTCGCCGTCACGATCATCGGGTTCGGGTTGTCGACGAGCTTCTGGCTCTCGCTCGGATTGCTGGCGGTGAGCGGCATGGCGGACAGTGTCAGCGTCGTCATCCGCTCGACCCTGCTGCAGTTGTTGACGCCGGCGGACATGCTGGGCAGGGTGTCGGCGGTGAATTCGGTGTTCATCGGTTCGTCGAACGAGCTCGGCGCGTTCGAGAGTGGTGTGGCGGCGCGTGTGTTCGGGACGGTGCCGGCGGTGGTGGCGGGAGGCGTAGCGGCACTGGCTGTGGTGGTACTCACCGCCCGGACGGTCCCAGCGCTCAGGCGTCTACAGAGGATCGTCTAGGCAAAGAGCAGGTCGCTCGGCTTCCTTCGGAATGACAACAATTTTGCTATTTGGGCATTTTTGATACTACATCGTTGCTGTTTTTCGGCTGTTTTGGGTAAATTGGTGGCTTGTTCCTGCATTTTCGGCTTTCCTCCGCCTCTGCCGCGCTCATGACCCCCTCCTCCGTTCCTTCTCGCAAGTCGACGATCCGCGACCTGGTCGCGCGTGTTCCGCGCCTCCCGCACGCGGGCTCCAACAATGGCGATGGCACCATGCCCACGTCTGCGTACTTCGGTATCAACACGTTTGGCGCGCGCCAGATGCGCGACAAGCTCCCCAAGGATGTGTACGCCAAGCTCGCGGCGTCCGTCCGTCACGGGAAGAAGCTCGACCTCGACGTGGCGCCGACCGTCGCCCAGGTCATCAAGGAATGGGCGATCAGCCGAGGCGTCACGCACTTCACGCACTGGTTCCAGCCACAGACCGGCCTGACGGCCGAGAAGCATGACGCCTTCCTCAGCTTCGACGACAACCGTCAGCCGATGGAGTCGTTCACCGGCGCGCAGCTCATCCAGAGCGAGCCGGATGCGTCGAGCTTCCCGAGCGGCGGACTTCGCGCCACATGGGAAGCGCGCGGCTACACCGCGTGGAACCCGGCCAGCCCGGTCTTCATCGTGGAGTCGGGCAACACGCGCACGCTGTGCATTCCGTCGGTGTTCATCGGCTACAACGGTGAAGCGCTCGACGAGATGACGCCGCTGCTTCGCAGCTCCGACATCCTGAACGAGAAGGCGATTGCGCTGCTCGAGCTGCTCGGCGACAAGGGCGTGCAGCGCGTCTACACGACGCTCGGCGCCGAGCAGGAGTATTTCCTCATCGACCGCACGCACTTTGCGCTGCGGCCGGATCTCGTCATGGCGGGCCGCTCGCTGGTCGGCGCGCCGCCACCGCGCGGCCAGCAGCTCGAGGATCACTACTTCGGCGGTATTCCGGAGCGCATCCAAGCGTGCATCTCCGAAGTCGAGCACGAGCTGTACAAGCTCGGCGTTCCGATCGTGACGCGTCACAACGAGGTCGCGCCCTCACAGTACGAGATGGCGCCGCAATTCGAGGAAACGGACATCGCCGTCGATCACAACCAGATGGTGATGTCGGTGCTGCGGAAAGTCGCGCTGCGCCACAACCTCCAGGCTGTGCTGCACGAGAAGCCGTTTGCCGGCATCAATGGGTCCGGCAAGCATTGCAACTGGTCGCTTTCGATTGCGGCCGACGATGGCGACCTCGATGGCACCAACCTGTTGAAGCCGGGCAAGACACCGCACCAGAACCTGCGGTTCCTCGTCTTTCTCGCGGCGATCCTCAAGGGTGTGCATCGCCATGCGGGTCTGCTGCGCGCCGGGATTGCGTCCAGCGGCAACGAGCATCGGCTTGGTGCGAACGAAGCGCCACCGGCCATCATCTCGGTGTTCATGGGTTCGATGCTGACGAAGGTCATCGAGTCGATCGCCGCGGGTAAGACGTCGGCCAATGCGTCGCAGGCGATGCTCAAGCTCGGCGTCGCGCGCCTGCCGGAGATCGAGAAGGACAACACGGATCGCAATCGGACGTCGCCGTTCGCGTTCACGGGCAACAAGTTCGAGTTCCGCGCGGTCGGCTCCTCGGCGTCGATCGCGTTCCCGATCGTGTTGTTGAATGCCGCGGTGGCGGAGGCGCTGGGCGAGATCACCGAGGCGATCAAGGCGAACACGAAGCGCGGCAAGTCGATGGACGACGTCGTGCTCGGCGTCGTCCGTGAAGCGTTCAAGGAGAGCGAGACGATCCGCTTCGAGGGAAACAACTACTCCGAGGAGTGGGTGAAGGAAGCGGCGAAGCGCGGCCTGTTGAACTTGCGCCGTTCGCCCGAGGCGCTCGATCAGTTGCTGACGAAGCAGTCGCGCACGCTGCTGACGAGCCTCGGCATCTTCACGAAGGCGGAGCTCGAGTCGCGGTTCCATGTGCGGCTCGAGCGGTACTCGAAGGACATGTTGATCGAGATGCACACGCTGAAGGAGATCGTCGACACGTTGATCCTTCCGGCGGCGTTCAGCTATTCCGGCTCGCTTGCGGAGTCTGCGGCACATGCGGCGTCGGCCGGCATCAAGAACAATCCACAGGCTGACGCGGCGAATGAGATCGGCGGGATGATCACAACGCTGCGTGCGCGTCGCGACGATCTCGAGACGACGATCGACAAGGCAGAGGGCATGCATCACGAGCCGGCGAAGCAGGCGAAGCTGCTGACGACCACTGGTGCGGACTCGATGGCCGCCGTACGCGAGGCGTCGGATGCCCTCGAGCTCAAGGTGGCGGATGACCTGTGGCCGCTGCCGAAGTATCGAGAGATGTTGTTCCCGGTGTGATCTGCGGTGTTTCGATGATGGACCGGGTGGGCATGGCGATCATCTTTCGCCATGCCCACTCCTCGCATTCTGGAGATTCGCCGACAGCTCGCCGCGGAGATCGTTCGTTCGCTCGGATCGGGGAGCCAGCATGTGATTGCGCCGAGTTTTGGGATTCCGCAGCCGCGGATGTCTGAGCTGTGTCGCGGCGTGGTGGATCGATGCAGTGTGGAGTGGCTGATCCGGCGCATTCACCGACTGGGCGGGTCGGTCGAGATTTCCGTTACGCTTGGTGATGCAGGGCGGCAGTGGCGTCTGGAGCGGTTCGCGGCGATTCGCGCCGCGCGCGAAGGGCGAATTCCGTCCATCATTCCGTAGAGAGATCTGATCATGCGGATCGTTCGCCGGTGCGGCGGTGGGGCCTTTTTCGGCGGCTCATTCCAAATTTGGAATGAGGTGCGTTCTGGAGGCCCTGATCCTCGGGACATGCGATGATCGAGACGAAACGCGCCGAGGCAATCGAGTCCGGACGAGCGGCGAGCTGCACGCGGGCGTTGTCGTGGCGCGAAAGGCCACCCGCGCGGGCGAATGCGACACCAAACTCTTACAAACCGACCGGGCGTGGGGGACTAAGTTTGCGGTTCGTCCCCGATGGGTATCATGAGGCCATGAAGATTCAGCTTGTGCGTCGCACCCTCGTCGGCGCGCTGTTGTGCGCGCCGTCAGTTCTTGCGGGCCAGGAGCCCGTTCCAGCCAGCGGCACAGCCGTGCTCGAGCGCATGCGCGCCGCGTACGACGGCAAGTGGTATCACACGCTGACGTTCGCGCAGAAGACAACGATCTACGGAAAGGACGGCACGAAGCGCATCCAGCCGTGGCGCGAGAGCCTGCGGCATACGGCGGCGACCGGGACGCAACTGCGCATCGACTTCGGCGACCCCGCCAATGGGAACGGCGTGCTGTATACGGCCGATTCCTCGTGGCGGTTCTCGGGAGGGAAGCTCGCCGCGCACAATGCGGACGGCAACGCATTCCTTCCGCTGATCGAGGGCGTCTACGTGCAGCCCGTGGCGAAGACGGTTGCCGAGTTGGCGTCCACGCACGTCGACCTGTGCAAGGTGCGCGCGGGCACGTGGATGTCGAGGCCGGTCTGGGTGGTGGGTACGACATCAGCATCGGACACGACGTCCCCGCAGTTCTGGGTGGAGGTCGAACGGCGGGTCGTGGTGCGCTTCATCATGAGCTTCGCTCCGGACAGCGATCCCTTCGACGTGCAACTCGACGACTACGTGAAGGCCGGCGGTGGCATGCTCGCGACGAAGGTGAGCATGTTCGTGAAGGGCGCACCGGCGCAGATCGAGGACTACGCGGATTGGCGCGTGGACGTTCCGATCGCGGATTCCACCTTCGACCTGAAGGCGTGGGTGCGGCCCTGATCTCGCCGCTCCCGTGAGGAAGAGGATGATGGCGGCGCATACGCCCGATGCTCCTACCCCCGCGCGGTTCGGCGCATAGACTTCAACTCATGGATCTCTACCTTGTCTCGCTGGCGACTGGCGCCATTGGGCTTGGTGCAATGGCGATCGGTGGGTTGTCGCATGGCGGGCACGCTGGCCACGCGGGCCACGCAGGCCACGACGCACATGGCGGCCACGCTTCGCACGCACAGCACGGCGAGCACGGCGCGAACGCCGGCTGGAGCTGGTCGTCGCTGCTCGCTCCGCGACTCCTGTTCTCCGTCATGGTCGGCTTCGGCGCGGGCGGCATCGCTGCGACGCCACTCGGCGAACCGTTCCAACTCGTCGCCGGCCTCGCAGCAGGTGCTGCGTTCGAGGCGCTCCTCGTCGGGCCGCTTTGGCGATTCCTCTTTCGCTTCGAGTCGCGCGCGGCGGCCACGCTCGACAGCGCCATCGAGGACGAAGCGCGCGCGGTCACTGGCTTCGACGCGAGCGGCAATGGTCTCGTCGCGGTAGACGTCGATGGTCAGATCATACAGCTGCTCGCCACACTTTCCGCGGACGACCGCGCACTCGGCGTCCGCGTTCGCACCGGCGATCTCGTGCGCATTGCGGAAATCGATTCCGCGCGCGGCCGGTGCACGGTCACCGCCATCTCGCGATGACCTTCCTTTTAACATTGAACCGGTCATGAACTCCTTATTGATAGCAGGTGGGGTAGTCGTCGGTGTGGTGCTTGTCCTCCCGATCATCGCTTCGGCGTTTCTGCGCAACGTGGACGCCGGCACCATTCGCCTCGTGAGTTGGCTGAACGGCGGCAGCGTCATCTATCGCGGACCCGGCAAGTCGAAGGAAGTCCCTCTCTTCACCATCGGCACCACGATCTCGAGCAAAGTCATCAACGTCGACCTCGACATCACGGACCAGACAGCAGACCTCGACGAAGGCGGCACGCCGCAGCCGATCAAGGTCCGCGTGCTCGCCAGCGCGATCGTGTCGGTTGGCGACACGGACCAGATGATCAAGACGGCGGCGAACCGCTTCTTCGCCAAGCCGGAAGCGGACCAGATCAATACGCTCACCGATCTGCTTTCCAGCTCGGCGCGCCGCGCCATCAATCTCCTCACGCACGACCAGCTTTTCTCGGCGCGTTCGTCGCGCGCACTGCCGGCCGGCTCGTCTGCCGCGGTCGCGCTGGCGCCCATCGCCGCGCGACCGCTGTCCATGACGACCGGCGAGCGCCAGCAACTCGACTCGGCGGAAGACGACGACGATCCGCTCGCAGTGATCATCCGCAAGGCATGCTCGCGCGAGCTCACCGACCTCGGACTGATCTTCAACTCGCTCAACATCAAGCTCGTGCAGTCCGAAGTCGCCGACGCGCGTCGTCGGATGTCCGCGTCCGAAGCGCAGGCAACGGCAGACATCGTCCAGGCGCAGCAGGCACGTCGCGCGAAGGAAGCCACGCTCGAGGCGGAGCGCATCATCTCGGATCGTCAGCGCGAGCTGGAGCAGACCAAGGCATCGAACGCGGCGCTCATCGCACAGGCCGAGGCGAAGCGTCAGGAAGCGATGGGATTGCAGCGCATCGCGGAGCTCGACGCCACGCAGATCGCGCAGGCGCGCGCCGACGCCGAGCGCGTGACGATCACGGCACAAGCTGCGGCGGATGCCGAGGCGATCCGTATTCGTGTCGTCGCGTCGGCGCAGGCGGAGAGCATCGAGAAGGTCAACAAGGCGATCGCGGCGGGTGGTGAGAGCTATTTCCGCTACCGGCAGATCGAGATGATTCCGCTCATCGCGCCCGACATTGCCGCGGCGCTGGCGAGTGCGCGGATGGTGACGATCTCCGGCGGAGAGGAAGGCGGCGCGGCGAATTCGACGACGAACCAGATCGCGAGCGTCATCCAGACCGTGCTCGCCGCCCAGTTGGTGACGAAGGGCGGGCTACTCGGCGGCATGGCGGACAGCGACAAGGGATCGGAGAAGAAATAAGCGGGGCGATTTGTCGTCCCGAGCGAAGTCGAGTGACCTGCTTCTTGCTCCGTCCTATTCGAGCTCCTTCAGCGCTCGGCGAAGCTCGGCGACACTGGCGCGCAGATCCCCGCGCCCGTGCCACCGGATCACGCCCTTCGTGTCCACGAGGTACGCCTCCGGCACACCGACAGTCCCGAAGGTCTTCCCCACTGCACCCGATGCATCGCGCGCGACGAGCACTCGTGTGCGCCGAGCGTCCGTGTAGCGACGTACGTGTGCGTCGTCCTTTTCGTCGACGCTGAGAGCCAACACGCGAATGCCGCGCGGCGCGAGCGCCGTCTGCAGTGAATCCAACGTGCCGAACTCGTTGCGACAGGTCGTGCACCACGTCGCGAATACGGCGACGATCGTTGCCGGCTCGCCCGCGCCGATGCGAATGTCCGCGCCGCCGAACGTGCGCGTCGCATAAGAGACGCGCGTCGGCTGCGCGAATGACGGATGTGCTCCGAGCAGGAGCACGAGCGCCATCCACCAGCTACTGCGGCGCGCCAGACTTTGCCGGAGCAACAGCGGCGACCGGTGCGGGGTTGGGCAGATAGTCGAAGTAGCCGATCATCATCTCCTCGAACGTCTGCTCGCCGAACCTGACCGTCTTGGAGGGATCGGGATTGAATGGATTGTCCTTCGAGTTGTCGTACTTCGCCGTCACGCGCAGCTTCGCGCCAGCCGGAACGACGAGCGGCTTCCGGAACGCGTAGTACGTCTGCCAGTTGAAGTTGTATGCCGGCACATCGAGGATGGTCGTCGTATCCGCGCCCGTGGGTCCGATCAGATCGTACCTGAAGGCCTGGCCACGCGTGTGCATGTGCGGAAAGAGATTGAGCAGCGTACCGCCGGTGCGCAGCGTCACTTCGGCAGTGAAAGTCTGGTCCTTCTCGTACGGCTTGATCTCGAAGCGCGTGTTGGCCGCAGCACGCGTCTGCACTTCCTGCGTGGCCGGCTTGTCGGTGAAGAGGAAACCGATCTTCGTGTTGTCGAGATACTCGGTGCCGTTCGGCGTGTAGTGTATCTGGAATTTCAGCCACGCGCCCTTTGGCAACTTCTTCGCGGTGCCTTCGGGAAAGAGCATCGCCGGCGTGCCCGGTGCTGTCGCCGCGAAGAATCCGGCGAGACCACCCTGCGGCGCGGGATCACCCGGCTTCCGTTTGCGCTGATCCGGCTCGCGGCCCGGCTCTTCGATGAAGACGATCACGTGGTGCACCGCCTTTGCCGCCTCAGGCCGAATCTCCATGGCCGTGACCCACTTGTCCTCGTCGAAATTCGTCTTCGTGTACGAGTACTTGTATTCGACGACGCCCTGCGCTGGCACCTTGAACGTGTCCGACGCGGCGACGATCGCATCCGGCGTCCCGATATTCCAGCCCTTCACGAATTTTCTCGGTAGCGGTGCCTCCTTCGCGTTGCCTTCCGGCGCGCCGTTCTGCGCCCACGTAATGAGGTCATTCAGGTCGCGCGGCGAGAGCGACCGGTCGTTCGCCCACTCACCGACCTTCCGATGTGCGAACCAGGGCGGCATGCGGCCGCTCTTCGTCATGAACTCGATCGTCGCGCGACGGTCGGCGACCTGCTTGTACGTATCGAGTGGCATCGGCGCATTGCCCTCGGCGCGATGGCAACTCTGGCAATTCTCCTGCACGAGACGGCTGATGCGATTGTTGTACGTCACCGGACGTGCCGTTCCGGCGACCTTCATCTCCGTCGGCAACACGCAGCCCGGCGCATCGGTCTGACGATTCACGATCTCGCGACCGCTCGACACGCGGCCGAGCGCTTCCTTGAGATGGTTCATCGTCGGCGCGTCGCGATGGAAGTCGATGCCATACTGATCGTCGATCGCACCGCGATAGCGCAGTGTTCCGCGCGCGTCGATCACGAACGCCTCGGCCGCCGAGCTCGCGCGAAGTGCGTTGACGACTCGCCGATCCTCATCGAGGATCGTGCGTCCGGTGAGCTGGTACTTCTCCGCGTCCGCCTTCGCTTCGGCCCGCGTGTGCGGCGTGACGTCGACGTACGCGAAGTTGTAGCCCTTCGGTCCAAACTCCTTTTCGAGCTCTGCCAACCGCGGCGAATAGCGCTGCGTCACCGGACACTCGGCGTCACGGATGACGAGCACCGCGCCCTTCGCACCGACAAGACCGGCAAGCGTCGACTTCCTGCCGCCGATGTCCGTGACGGTGACGTCTGCCACTCGCTCGCCGGGCATGAAGCCGAACGAGTAGTACGGCGCCTTGACGGTCGCACGTTCAGGGACCGCCGTGGCAGCCGCCTGGAGTGCAGTGTGCCTACCCTGCTGTGCGACGAGCGGAAGACTGATGAGCGCGAGCGCCGAGAGGACAAGGAGCGGTGCGCGAGTAGCCGGGTGGGGCATGCGTGTCTCCGGTAGCGTGATGGCCGCAGGTGAGGGGCCGGCTGGCGAAGCATACGCTTTCTTGACCCGGCGCAGCAACACGGGGGGGGTGCGATCCGTCCCGCTGGGGCTGGTTGCGACGCGTTGCAGGGGAGCTCTCCCGGGGCGACGCGAACGGCGCGCCAGCTTCTTGCCTAGGAGCCCGATATGAACCTTGCCAGCATTGCTTTCCTGATCCTGGGCGCAATCATCGGATTGCTTGCGCTCATCAGCGTCCTCAGCGCGTTGAAGGGTACACCGGTGCGCGGCGTGAAGGCGTACCCCCGCGGCGAGCTCCCGGGCGTGCGCGAGCGCGGCTTCCGCGAGACCATGGAGCTGCTCAGCCACGCGCCACTCGCCCACGCGCACGAGGTGGAGATCTTCATCAATGGCGACCAGACCTATCCCCGCCTGTGGGAAGACCTGAAGTCGGCACGTGAGACGATCACCATCCAGCTGTACTACTGCGAGCCGGGCAGGATGGCGGACACGTTTCGCGACATTCTCATCGATCGCGCCAAGGCCGGCGTCCACATCCATTTTCTCTACGACGCGTTCGGCACGTCGCTCAAGAAGGAGTATTTCAAGGCACTGCGCGACGTGGGCATCGAATGCTGTCCCTTCCGGCCGTTGAAGCTCTGGCAGGCGAACACGATCCAGCATCGCTCGCACGCGCGCGTGATCTGCATCGATGGCAAGATCGGCTATACGGGCGGCTTCGGTCTCGCTGACAAATGGTACGGCAACGGCCGCGACAAGAATCAGTGGCGCGACTCCAACATCCGCTTTGCCGGCCCCGCGGTGCGGCAGCTCCAGGCCGCGTTCGTCGCCTGCTGGGGCGAGGCGGCTGGCGAATTGCTCGTCGGCCCCGCGATGCTTCCGCCGCCATTCAAGGATTCGGAAGAGGGCATTCTCGCCGGCATGCTGCACGCGCGTCCGTCCGTCGGGAGCACCGATGCCGAGCGCTTCTACGCGCTGTCGACGGAGTGTTCGCGCGAGCGCTTCTACCTCACCAACTCGTACTTCGTCCCCGACAAGGACTTCAAGGGCATGTTGTGCAGGGCGGCGAAGCGCGGCGTTGACGTCCGCATCCTGACAGCAGGCCCGGCGAGCGACGTCAAGTCGACCCTCTATGCCGGTCGCGCGCAGTACGAGGGGTTGATGGAATCAGGTGTGAAGATCTACGAGTACCGCACTACGATGATGCATGCGAAGACCTTCGTCGTCGACGGGTATTGGGGAGCGGTCGGCAGCATGAACGCGGACAACCGCTCCATGTCGTTCAACGAAGAGACGATGTTCATCATGCTCGACGACAAGCTCGGCGACTTGATGGAGCGCCAGTTCATGGAAGACCTGAAGTATGCGGATGAGATCGACCTGGCCGTCTTTCGGAAGCGCGGGTTCATGGAGCGCTGCAAGGAACAGGGCGCTCACCTGGTGCGGCGGGTGCTCTGACCCTTTCGGCCCCTTTCGCGGGATGCCGCTTCGCACCAAGATGCTGGTCTCCTCCAGTCGTGCTCGCGATGCGCCGTCTGTCCGTCTTCGCTGTCCTTCTCCTCGTCTCGTGCGCGCGTGCCCCGCACGCGCCCGTCGACACGTCGTCACCCAACGCCGCACCGCGCGCGATCGCTGTCTATCGCACGGTCGCCGAGTCGATCTATGTGAACACCACCAAGCGGGTGGTGGCTGTGGCGACGACTTCCTTGGATAGTGCGTGCGTCGCCGTCACCTGCGCGGACCTCGCGGCGCGCTGGGGTGTCGAGACGCTGTGGTGGGCGCAAGGCGATTCGTCCGAGGCACGCGACGCACGCGCGGATCTGCTCAAGCGCGCGGCACCGCCCTTTGATGTTCGTGCCGTGGCGATGGGTCAGGCCATGTTGCTCGAGGCGGACGCAGGCGACGTCCCGTCCGAGGGCGCGTCGGTGGACGAGTGGATTCGGTTCCGCGCCGCACACGCAGATGCGGCGGGTGCGATGCGCATGTCGCCGGTTGGGTTCAGCCGATCGGGCCGCACGGCGGTGACGTTCGTCGACTGGCGCTGTGGCCCGTCGTGCGGGCACACGATCGGCGTCGCCCTCACAGCCACGAGCGACACCAGCTGGGCGATCGCGGAGATGCTTCTGGTTTCGTCCCGCAACAGGTAGAACGAGCCGGTTCGAGCTCAGTTTCGTTGAAGATCGCGAATCAGGCTGTCCATCTCGGCGATCTCACGGCGCTGAGCTTCAATGATCCCGTCGGCGAGCTTGCGCACGCGTGGGTCGGTGATCCGGGCGCGCGAGCTCGTCAGGATGGCGATCGAGTGATGTGGGATCATCGCCTTCATGTAGGCGACGTCACCAACGGTTCGCTGACTACGAGCGAGGTAGAGGAAGACGACGAAGACGAGGGTCGCGCCGCCGAAGATCGCCGCATTCGCGCGCTTGTTGTGGTACATGCCGATCATGAAGGCGAGCATGATCACCGTCATCGCCGCGCCCATGTACAGTGCCATGAAGAACCGCGTGTCGGCGAAGCGCACGTGGTCGGCCTCGAGCACCAGTGAGTACATCAGCCCGAACATCACCAGGGTCGACGCGGCGATCATCGCAAAGAAGCGGGTATACGACCCTTTCATCGCACGCTCCATTGATGTCATCGAGGAGTGACGGTCGCCCTTCACGCCGCCGCCATCTTCCGGCAGGCCGCCGCGCAACGCCGGCAGGCCTCGGCGCAGACGCGGCAATGCTCCGCCATCGCCGCGTGCATCTCGCACTCGGTGGCGCAAGCGTCGCAGGCATCAGCGCAGGCACGACACAGCGTTGCGGCCAACGGGCCGCCACGACTCATCGCCCGGATCGCGGCGGCACAGGCGTCGGCGCAGTCGCGATCCAACCGGATACAGGGGACCATCATCTTGACGTCTTTCTCGTCGAGACAAGCGTCCGAGCACATCTCACACGCTACGAGACAGGCGACGCACGCCTCGATGCAGTCGTGATACGGCTCGCTCTTGCGGTTGAGATAGGTTCCGAGATCGATGTTCGGCATAGGAGCTCCTCGAGGACGACGGTGGACGACGCGAACGTGTCGCTGCTGCATGACGTTCAATACGCGCGCCATCGACACCGAGCAGCGATGGCCACCGCATCTATGTTCCATCCGCGCGTTCCGTCGGGGGGTCAGGGTGTTCCATGAGCGTTCCGACTCCACGCAACCGATCGCTTTTTCGCGCGCAAACCCCGACGCTCTTTACACTTGCGGTTGCATACAGCCGGAGTGCCGCGGTGGTCGCCGCGTTGCCTCAGTGATTCGTCGAAAGCGCTCGACGCTAACGCATGCGACGAGTACAGGCGATTTCACTGTGGAGGTACGACATGCAACACAAGAAGCTCATCGCGGCCGTTTCATTGCTCGCGACGGCGTGCGGCGGCGGAATGATGGAACCCACTCGACCCTCGGCGACGACGGCATCCACCAGCAGGAGCGAGTCCGCTGCTCACGGTGCGGTGTACACGATGTCCAACGATGCCTCGGCCAACGCGGTGCTCGCCTTCACTCGGCACGCGGACGGCACCCTCGGGCCGGCGGTTGCATTCTCCACCGGCGGCGCGGGCACAGGTGCGGGACTCGGGTCGCAGGGGTCGTTGGTGCTCGATGCCGACGCTCGGCTGCTGTTCGCAGTCAACGCGGGCAGTAACGAGATCAGCTCGTTTCGGGTGAATGGTGCAGGGCTCACGCAGGCCGACAAGGTTCCGTCCGGGGGTACCCAGCCGATCAGCATCACCATCATGGGTCGGCTGCTGTATGTGCTCAATGCGGGTGGCGCCGGCAACATTACGGGGTTTTCCGTCTCCAGCGATGGCAAGTTGACGCCGGTTCGTGAGTCAACGCGATCCCTCTCCGGGAGTGCCGTCGCGCCGGCACAGGTGGGCTTCTCTCCCGACGGCCAGTGGCTCGTGGTCACCGAGAAGGCTGCCAACTCCATCCTCACGTTCCGGGTTGCCCAGAACGGCAGGCCGAGTGGGCGAATCGTGTCCGCGTCGGCCGGCCAGACGCCGTTCGGCTTCAGCTTCACGAGCTATGGCTTGCTTGTCGTCTCCGAAGCGTTCGGCGGAGCACCAAACGCGAGCGCCGCGTCGTCGTATCGCATTCGCGCGGATGGATCGCTCGGCGTCGTCTCGGCGTCCGTCGCCACGCATCAGACCGCAGCATGCTGGGTCGCAATTCCGGGCAGCAACCGCTTCGCGTTCACGACGAACACGGGAAGCGCGTCACTCTCCGGCTTCTCCATCCGGGAAGGGCGGCTGTCGCTGCTGCAGCCGAGCGGCATCGCCGCGTCGAGCGGTGCAGCTCCGATCGATGCCGCCTTCGGTCGCGACGGAGAATTCCTGTACGAGTTGAGTGCGGGAAGTCATTCCATCGGCGCGTACCAGCTGCAGAACGCTTCCGGCGACCTGACGAACGTCGGCAGCACGAATGGCCTACCGGCCTCCGCCGTCGGTCTGGCGGCACGCTGACCTCGGGAAGAGATCCCTCGCGCGCGATGACTCCCGAGGGATACTCTTTCGTCATGACGGTGCGTCGCGTCATCCCATTGCAGCGAGCGCTCATCGGGGCGATCGCCGTCGCGATGCTCGCCGGCTTCGTGCCCGCGGGCATCGCGCTCGATCACCGTCTCGCCGCGGCGCTCGAAGATCGTGCGCGGGCTGATCTCGCGGTGGCACCGCGACTGCTGGACGACCGGCTCGCCTCCAGCTCGGACGCCATGATGATGCACGCCAAGGAACTCGCGCACGTGCCGCGTCTCGCCGACGCGTTGGCGGCGGGCGATCGCGCGGCCGTGCTCCGCACCGTGGACGACGCACGCCCGTCGCTCGCGGGAAGCGATCCGGTGGTGGTCGGTGCGCGCGGCGAGAGTTGGTCGGGGCCGAGCATCGATTCGGCAATCGTCGCCGAGACGCGTGCCGGCCGGATGCCCGTGGTGACCCAGCGTTCCGGCGGCATGGTCCATCGCATCGCGCTCGCACCCGTGGAGCGGGGCGGACGATGGATCGGCGCGGCCGGCCTTGCCAGCGCGTTCGACGACCGCGCGGCCGGCGCACTCTCAGGGCTGACCCGTTCCGCTGTCGTCATTGTGACTGCCGACGGTCGGATCGCGGGATCGACGCTCGATTCGGTCGCGACGCGATCGATTCTCACGGCGCTTCTCGCAGACACTGTCCATGAAGGCCCACGCAGCGTCAACACGGAGCGCGGACGGATGCTCGTCGTGGCCACTCCGCTGTCCGGGGCGGGCACGGTCGTCTTCTCCCGATCGGTTGCGGACGAGCTCTCCATACTTCCGACGCTTCGCCGCGTCGCGGCGATCTCGACGATCGCGGCGATGCTGGTCGCGCTCGCGCTCGGAACCGCGCTCGCGAGCGTCGTCAGTCGGCCTGTGCGCCAGTTGTCCGCGGCCGTCGAAGCGTTCGCCGCCGGTAGGCTCACCGCGCCACTGCCCGCATCGCGCATTGGGGAGGTCTCGCGCGTGGCGGCCACGTTCGACGTCATGCGTCAGTCGCTCGCGGCGCGACTGGACGAGCTCGGGCGAGCGAACGAGGCGCTCACCGATCGGAACGCGCGGCTGTCGGCGCTGCAGGCCGACCTGATGCAGCGTGACCGTCTCGCCGCCACCGGGCGGCTCGTCGCCCAGCTCGCGCACGAGATCCGGAATCCCGTCGCCAGCCTGCGCAACTGCCTCGAGCTGATTCGGCGCCGAGTGACGCTCGACGCGGAAGCCATCGAATACACCGACCTCGCGCTCGACGAGCTGCTTCGGATGCACGAGCTGGCCGAGCAGATGCTCGACGTCAACCGTCCCCAGGACTCCGCAATCCGGACGTCCCGCCCGTGCGTCGTCGCGCTGGAAGTGGCTCGGCTCGCGTCCGTAGGATTGATGCAGCCGCAGGTGCGCGTTCGGGCTGACTGCGACGAGGAGGTGGAGGCCGCGATCGCGCCCGACGCGCTCAAGCAAGTCCTCGTCAACCTGATCCAGAACGGGCGGGAAGCCATGATGGCGATGACGGCGCCTGACTCGAATCCCGACGGCGGAATCGAGATCATCGTGAGCGTGTCGGGGTCCGATGTCTCGCTCGAAGTTCACGATGACGGCCCCGGTATCGCCGATGGCGCGATCCACAGAATCTTCGATCCGTTCTTCACCACCAAGGCGGCGGTACACGGCGTGGGCCTTGGCCTGTTCGTCGCCGAAGGGGTCGTGCGCACCGCTGGCGGGCGCATCACGGCGGGCAACCGGCCGGAAGGGGGCGCGTGGTTCCGTATCGATCTCCCGCTTGCGACAGGCGCTTTCATCGACGCGCGCGAAATGGAGCCGAGCGTATGAGGCGGCGCACATGAGCGCTCCCGCGCACGTCCTGGTCGTGGACGACGACCGTGCATTTCGCGTGACGACGGCGGCCCTTCTCCGCGGCGACGGCTATGTGGTGGACGAGGCAGCTGACGGACAGGCTGCGGTCGCGGCGCTCGCGGCGGGCCGGTACGACCTCGTCGTGCTCGACGTGAGGATGCCTGGGATCGATGGGTTCGGTCTCGTCGAAGCACTTCGACTGTGGGGAAATCGCATCCCCGTGTTGATGATCAGTGGCTTCGGCACCGTGGACGGTGCGGTGCGCGCAATACATCTCGGCGCGGACGATTTCCTGATGAAGCCCGCCGAGCCCGAAGTGCTGAGTGCTCGCGTGGCGGCACTGCTGGATCGCCGGCCAGCATTGCACGCGGATGGACCGAACCCTGGTGGCATCGTCGGGCGTTCGCCCGAGATTCGTGCCGTCCTCGCTGCACTCCGGCGTGTGGCTCCCGTCGAGTCCACCGTGCTCATCACCGGTGAGACCGGCACGGGAAAGGAGCTCGTCGCCCGCGCGGTGCACGAGCTCTCGCCGAGGAGTGGGGGGCCGTTCCTGGCGATGAACTGTGGCGCGCTGGCGGATGGTGTCCTGGAGAGTGAGATGTTCGGGCACGTTCGCGGCGCATTCACCGGTGCGGTGCGCGACCGGACTGGTGTCTTCGAGGCGGCGGGTGGCGGCACGCTCTTTCTCGACGAAGTCGGCGAGATGAGCGCGGCCCTGCAGCTTCGCTTGCTTCGGGTTCTTCAGGAGCGTGAGGTCACGCGTGTCGGCGCCACCCGCTCGACCAAGGTGGACGTTCGCGTCGTCGCGGCGACGAACCGCGACCTGCGCGCCCGGGTGACGAGCGGGGAATTTCGAGAGGACCTGTTCTATCGCCTGGCCGTGTTTCCGATCGAGGTGCCCGCGCTCCGTGCGCGCGTGAGCGATCTACCCTTGCTTGTGGAGCATGGTCTCGACACGCTGCGGGCTGCCGGCGCCGGCCGGGACTCGCTGGCCTGCTCGCCATTCGCCATGCGGCTGTTGCGTGGTCACTCGTGGCCCGGCAACGTGCGAGAGTTGCTGTCCGTCATCGAGCGCGCCGCGATCGAATGCGGCTTCGCGCGTATCGAAGCGCAGCATCTGCCGGCGGAGCTTCGCGAACGCCTCAACACGGACCTGCCTGACGCGCGATATCGCAGCGCCAGCGATGGCGTCGCGGAGATCGCGCAGATCCGCGACGCGCTCGCGCAAACTGGTGGCGCCGTCGGGCGCTCGGCGGAGTTGCTTGGCATGGGACGGACGACCCTGTGGCGCAAGCTCCGCCAGTATGGACTGGTGCCGCCGCGTTAGTTGTTGCGTGTGGCGCACGAGAAGCGTGAGTCCGTCGGCGGGACCGCGATGGTCTTCCTCGGGTTCCTTGCCTTTCTCGTCATCGGAATGACGCTAGACTGAAGAGTCGCTATTGCCTGCGTGCTGAACGTAGGACTCGGACATCACTCGCTTCCCCAATCCCCAGGCTCCTCCACTGTCACATCCTCTCGAACGACCACGCATAGTGCGACAGCCACGAGATCTCGCGTCGCAGACGATCTCGCTTGCCGTCCTTGTGGTGGCCGCTATCGCGGCCTGCGCCAAGGTGGGTGAAGACGTTCTCGATCACGAGACAGCGCCTTTCGATGAGCCAATCAGAGCGTGGGTTCTGGCACGACAGAGCGAGTTCGGGCGTCGCTTCTTTCTCGTGATCACGAATGCCGGGTCGCCAACTATTCTCATTCCGCTGACCGGCGCCGTCGCGATCTGGCTGAGCGGGCGGCGCGGTCTCCCGATCGCCGGTGCGGTGGTGCTCGCGCCGACGGTAGCACTCGCCCTGTTCATCGCGGTCAAGAAGGCGTATCGCCGAACACGACCGCATGGCGCCGAGCGTTTGCAGCAACGGACGTACGCCTTTCCGAGCGGACACGCGACGTCGTCAGCGACGGTGTTCGGAGTTCTCGGTTACGTGCTGTGGCGGGAGCAGTTGTTGTCCGCGTCGGAGAGCCTCGTGCTCGCCGTGGTGCCCACGCTCTTGATCGGCAGTAGCCGCGTATACCTGGACGTGCACTGGGCGACCGACGTCATCGGGGGATGGAGCCTCGGAGCACTGGTCACGGGGCTGAGTGCGTTCGTGTACGAGCGCACACGGTCGGACACCAGGCGCTGGGGAGTGGCGGTGCGCGCGTGACCGCGCGAGTCGTCTGGCGTAGAAGCCGACCAGTGTGACCGTTCCTGTGCCGGCAATCTCGTTCGTCAGCGGTCCCGTGATGAAATAGCCAGACAACACGAAGAAGACCTCCACGCCCATGAATCCGGCGGAGACGCCGGGTAGTCGCACGTGATATGCGACCACCAGCAGGACGGCGATCGCCCGAAGTCCGTCGACATCGGGGCGATACCCGGGCGTCGTTCAACCACGCGGCTAGTACTTCGCCAGGTAGTTATCCAGTTCCCACTGCGACACCTGCGAGATGTACTCCCTCCACTCCTGCCGCTTCGCAGCAAGGAAGTGCTGCGCGATGTGTTGGCCGAGCGCCGCCGTGATCACGTCGTTCTTCTCGAGCTCATCGCATGCTTCGTTGAGGTCGTGCGGCAAATCGTCGATGCGCAGGCGACGCTTCTCGCGATGGCTCATCTCCCAGATGTTCTCGTTCACCGGCTCGCGATAGTCGGCACTCGTCCGAATGCCATCGAGCCCAGCAGCGAGCATCACAGCGAGTGCGAGATACGGGTTGGCCGCGGGATCCGGCACGCGATGCTCCACGCGCGTCCCCAATCCACGGCGCTCTGGAATACGCAGCATCGGCGAGCGGTTACGCATGCTCCACGCGACGTTCACCGGCGCCTCGTAGCCGGGCACGAGCCGCTTGTACGAATTCACGAGCGGATTCGTGATCGCGCACGTACCGCGCGCATGCCGCAGCAACCCCCCGATGTAGTGCAGTGCGGTCTTGCTCAGCTGCCAGTCGGCGGTCTTGTCGTAAAACGAGTTGACCTTCCCCTTGAACAGCGATTGGTGCGTGTGCATCCCGCTGCCATTCTGCCCGAAGATCGGCTTGGGCATGAACGACGCCGCAAGACCGAACCGCTGCGCAACGACCTTCACCACGAATCGGAACGTCGCGATATTGTCTGCCGTCGTCAGCGCGTCCGCATACCGAAAGTCGATCTCGTGCTGGCCATGCGCCACTTCGTGATGCGCGGCTTCCACCTCGAAACCCATCAGCTCGAGGTCCTGCACGATCGCACGACGTGCTTCTTCGCCTAGATCCACCGGCGCGAGATCGAAGTACGCACCGACGTCGTGCGTCTGCGTCGTCGTCTCGCCATTCGCGCCGCGCTTGAACATGAAGAACTCGGCTTCCATGCCCGCATTCATCGTGTAGCCCATCTCCGCGGCGTCGGCGATCACGCGCTTGAGCGCTCCGCGCGGATCACCACCGAACGGAGAGCCGTCGGCAAGGGTGACATCGCAGATCAGCCGGGCGACGCGATGCTCAGGATCGCCCCACGGGAACACGCGAAAGGTCGACAGGTCGGGCGCCAGGAGCATGTCGCTCTCCTCGATGCGCACGAACCCCTCGATGCTCGAGCCGTCGAACATGATGTCGCCGGCGAGCGCCTTCTCGAACTGCGATGCCGGAAGCTCGACGTTCTTGTTGACACCAAGGATGTCGGTGAATTGCAGGCGCATGAACTTGACGTTGAGCTTTGCCGCAAGCTCGAGCACGTCCTTCGCCGAGGCGCCCTTCAGGTCTGGGAGTAGTGCACGGGGTTCAGTCACAGGCGAAAAGATAGTCCGCGAATCGGATGGCCGGACAGTCGGACAGTCCCACTATTACTTTCACCCCATGACCACGCCGACCAACCCCTCCGCCGCGCCGACGTCCGACGCGACGGTGAAGCCATGCCCATCGTGCGGCAACCCGGCGTCCGGCCGCTTCTGCTCGAGCTGTGGAACAGCGCTCGCGGGCGCGACGTGCGCCACCTGCTCGGCGGCGCTCACGCCGGGCGCCCGCTTCTGTCATCGCTGCGGTACTCCAGCCGGCGCCACATCGGCACCGACGCGCGCCTTCGGCGCCGTGCTGCCGTGGGCCGTCGCAGCCATCGCGCTCGTCTCGGTGATCGCACTCGTCGTCGGCCAACGCTTCGGCGCCAGGCCGGCTGTCGCCCAGGCCGACGCTGAGACGCCAACCGCCGGCGCACCCCTCGCTGGCACGGGAGCCATGCCCCGCGCGCCTGACATCAGCCAGATGACACCGGAACAGCAGGCCGAGCGACTCTACGATCGCATCATGCGGGAATACGAGGCAGGCCAGATGGAGAACGTGAAGACATTCATGCCGATGGCCGTCGCCGCCTTCGAGCGTCTCTCCCCTCTCAGTCTCGATCAGCGCTACGACCTCGGCCGCATCGGCGAGGTGGGCGGCGACCGTGCGCTCGCGCGCTCCCAGGCTGACACGATTCTTCGCACGCGGCCCACGCATCTCCTCGGGCTGATTCTCGCGGCCAAGGCGGCACGCATGGGGAAGGACGAAGCGCGCGCCAGGACGCTGGACGCGAAGCTCGTCGCCGCCGATTCGGCCGAGCGAAAGGCCGCTCTTCCGGAATACCTGCTTCACAAACTCGACATCGACGCCGCCGTCGCCGCGGCGCGCTCAGCTCCGAAATGACGCTGAGGGCTGACACGGCTGCAACGTCGTCGTCACAGTGTTAGAGAGCGCGGCTGATGTTTTCGCGCCATCTACGGGTCAGTATCACAGGGCCATCGAACCATCACAAGGCGGGCATAGGCCTCTGGTGCATTCGGACGGATCTGCCCTGAGCCATGCCGGGGGAGTACGACCAGCACGTCTGTGAACGACCGAGCGGTGAACAATGGCGACTGCCGACTGACACACGCCGGGCAAAACTCATGATTTCAGCAAGGGGGCCGATACTTCATCGGGCCCCTTCGTGATTCCGTGATGTCCACGTCGACAGATTCGCCTGCATTGCAACGCATCGTGCCGCGCACCACTGCCGCCTTTCGTGCTTCTGGATCTCCCGCATCCACGAAGCCTCGGATTCTCGTCGTCGACGACGAGAATACGATCCGCGATGCCATCTCGCGCTACCTTCGCGCGCGCGGTTTCGACACGAAGACGGAGGACTCGGCCGCGTCTGCGCTCGCGCGTTTGAGCCAGGAGCATTTCGACGTCATGCTGTGCGATATCCGCATGCCGCTCATGTCCGGACTCGATGTGTTGCCGCATGCCTTTCGTCTGGACTCGGACCTCGCGGTGATCATGCTGACCGGTGTGAACGACGCGGGCACGGCGACGGATGCGCTCTCGCAGGGCGCGATGGATTATCTCGTGAAGCCCGTGGAGCTCGCGGAGCTGGAGCGTGCCGTCGAGCGGGCCGCGCATCGACGCAACCTCGAGATCGAGCGACGCAACGTGGAGTGGGTCATCCGCGAGGAAGTCGCATTGCGCACGGAGGAGCTCGAGCAGGAAAAGCGCTCGCTGCGGACACTCACCGTGAGCATCGCGCAGACGCTCATCAACGCGATGGAAGCCAAGGACATCTACCTGCGCGGACACTCGCAGCGCGTCGCGGATTTGGCAGCGTCTGTCGCGGATGCACTGGGTCTCGACGCCGATACTGTCGAAAACGTGCGCCTCGCCGGCCGTCTGCACGACGTGGGCAAGATCGGCGTGCGCGAAGAGGTCCTGAACAAACCCGGCTCCCTGACGCCCGAGGAGTTTGCACACGTGAAGGATCACGTCCGCATCGGCATGGACATCCTTGCGCCGCTCACGCACATGCCTGTCGCGCTCGAGTTCGTGCACGAGCATCACGAGCATTACGACGGCACGGGCTATCCACGTGGGCTCGTGGGCGAGCAGATCACGATTGGCGGACGCATTCTCGCCGCGTGCGACGCATTCGACGCCATTACCTCCCAGCGCGCGTTTCGTGAGGCGAAGGAGGCGCACGAGACCATCGCGTATCTCGAGAAACACGTCGGCCGGCTGCTCGATCCCGAGGTCTTCGCGGCACTCACGCGCGTCGTGCTGCGCCGAAAGACGCTCACGTTCATCGACGACGTGCACGTCGTCGCGTAGCGACATGTAGCTGCGGGTCGCTGGAGCGACCACTGGCCGCCAACTTATCGGCGGCACCGTGTGTCCGATCAATCGCTCCCTCCGGCAACGTTCAGCCCGTAGCAGCCGTATATTCCTCGATGCTTTTTCCCCGCCAACTTTCACGGCGCCTGGGGCGTGCGTGCGCACTTGCTGTGCTTGTCATCCGCCCCGCGGCCGCCATCGCCCAGTCAACCTCCGCAACACGTACCAGCGACACGCTCCGCCTGTCGCTCGGCGAAGCCGTGTCCATCGCCATGCGCCAGAGCGACGAGATCGGCATCGCCTCCGCGCAGGTCGACGTCGCCGATGCGCTGTACGGCAGTGCGCGCGCCAACACGCTCCCGCAGCTGCGCTTGACGAGTTCATACCTGCACGTGTACGAGAGTGCGCGAGGACAGGCCGTCGGGTCGGTGTTCAACCAGCCCAACACGTACACGGCAAACCTCAATCTCTCCCAGACGCTCTTTCAGGGCGGACGCCTGGTCTCCGCAACGCGGTCCGCCGACCGGTTACGTCAAGCCGCACGCTTCGACGAGCGCGAGGAGCGCGCGCAGCTCACCCTGCAGGTCGAACGCGCCTATATCAGCGTGCTGTACAGCGACCGCATCACGCAGCTGCAGAATCGCAATCTCGAGCTCGCAGCCACTCGCCTTACTCAAGTGGAGCAGTTCGAGAAGGCGGGACGGGCAGCGCGTTACGACGTGCTGCGCGCGCGTGTGGAACGCTCGAACATCGAGCCGCTCGCCATTCAGGCGCGCAACGATCGCGAGCTCGCGCTGGTGGAACTCAAGCGCGTGCTGAACCTCCCCGTCGACCAGCCCGTCGCACTCGTCACGCACATCGATTCCGCCGCTGCCGCAGCATTGGTCGCGTCGGTGGGCGATACGAGCGGCATGCCCGATCGCTCCTCGGTGCGCTCCGCCGAGCTCGCGCTCGATGCGCGGAAGCTGAGCGTGTCCGTGGCCCGAGCGGATTTCTATCCCACGGTGTCTGTCTTCTTCAATTCCGGCTATCAGGCCTTCCCGCCCATCGGACAGGGGTTCCCCACGTCGTTCGGTTCACTCACAGAGGCTGCGTGCGCTCCCGGCGGCGGCGTCGGACGCACCTGTCAAAACGGTGGGTTTTTCTCCGACAGGCAATTGGGCCTCAACATCGCCGTCCCCGTGTTCGACGGATTTCGCGTGAAGTCGAACCTCGACTTCGCGCAGGCGCAGGCGCGCCTGGCCGGCCTGCAGCTGCGCCAGGAGCGCGAGCAGGTGTCGGTCGACGTCGCCCGCACCCGCGCCGAGCTGCGGCGGTCGAGCGCGGTGTTCGCCGCCACGCAACAGAACTCGCAAGAAGCCGATGAGGCATTCCGTCTCGCCACGCTGCGCTTCTCACGCGGCCTGAGCACCCAGCTCGAAGTGTCCGATGCGCAGCTCGCATTGCTCACGGCGGAAACGACGGAAGCCCGCGCTACGTACGATCTCTTCCTTGCTGCAGCGGACGTGGCGCGCGCGCTCGGCCGTCCCATCCCGATTCCGTCGCCGGCGGGTTCGCCGGCGACTCCGAGATAGTCAATGCCAGCGACCCGCACCTCACGTATTGCGAGCACCTTCGCGCTCATCGCCGCAGCGGCGCTCGTCGGCGGCTGTTCGAAAGACGCCACGGGATCGCCTGCAGATACTGCGTCCGGGCAGGCGGCCGGAAAGTCGGCTGCTGGCGGTGCGCCTGGCGGTGCCCTCGGCGGTACGAATCGCCCGTCGCCCTCCATCACGCTCGCCATCACCGACATCGCGACCATCGCGCCGTCGACGATCGAAGCGGGGGTCGCACTCACCGGCGACCTGCGGCCCATCGAGACGATCGATGTGCGCGCGCGCATCGAGGGCGACCTCACGAACGTCTACGTTCGCGAAGGCCAGCAGGTCTCCGCCGGCCAGCTACTCGCGCGCTTCGAGGCCGACGAACAGGAGAGCGGCCAGGCGAGCGCCGAGGCCGATCGTGCTGCGGCGCGGACCGATCTCGCGAACGCACAGTGGACTGCCGAGCAGGACGCGGCGTTGTTCAAGGCTGGGGCAATTGCCGAGCGGGACTACAAGAACGCCGAGCAGGCGGTAGCGACGTCGCGTGCACGGCTCGCCGCGGCAGAGGCGCGACTGCGCTCGATGGGCAACCAGACGCGCGACACACGCGTCGTTGCGCCGGTATCCGGCATCATCGACAAGCGCATGGTCGAAGGATCCGCGCACGTGGCCAAGGGCGCTCAACTCTTCACGATCGTGCGCAACGGAACGCTGGAGTTGGCCGCCGCGGTGCCCGCACGTCAGGCCGGCGAGGTGCGCATCGGACAGACCGTGCACTTCGTGGCCGACGCCAAGCGGTTCGACGGACGAGTGGCGCGCGTGAGCCCGACGGTGGATCCGTCCACACGCGCGATCACGGTGTACGTCGAGATTCCGAATCCGGGTGGCACGCTGCGCGGCGGTACGTTCGCCACGGGGCGCGTCGTCAGCCGCACACTGACCAACGTGCTGACCGTCCCGACCGCCGGACTCCGGCAGTCGCAGGAAGACGGCAAGCCATTCGTCTATCGCATCGACGGCAAGACGATCAACGTCGCCATGGTACAGCTGGGTGCGGTGGACGAGCGACTCGGCATCGCGCAGGTGACGAATGGGCTGCAGGCCGGCGACCGCGTGATCGTCGGCAACGTGGGCACGCTCGGCCGCGGCATGCAGGCGACCATCGCGGGCGAAGAGAAAGGCGCGAAGAGGCAGTAGTTCCGCAGGCGCGGGACGGCATTTCACCGAACGAAGGTCACGCTCATGTTCCTTTCGGACATCTCGATCAAGCGGCCCGTGTTCGCCACGATGATGATGGTGACGCTCGTCGTGCTCGGGGTCGTCAGCTATCAGCGGCTGGCGATCGACGAATACCCCGACATCACGTATCCGATCGTCATCGCGCAGACGTCGTATCCGGGCGCGAGCCCGGAGGTGATGATGCGCGACGTCTCGAAGCCGATCGAAGAGGCGCTCAACACCGTGCAGGGCATCAAGGAGATCGGGTCGACGTCGCTCGAAGGCGTGTCGATCGTGCGTCTGCAGTTCAACCTCGGTGTCGACGTCGCCGCGGCGCAGCAGGACGTGCAGGCCAAGGTGGCCCGCATCCGGCGCCAGCTGCCGCAGGACATCCAGGATCCCATCATCCAGCACTTCGATCCGAACGACTCGCCGATCATGTCGATCGCGCTGCAGTCCACGGAGCGGCCCATCCGCGAGATCACCGACCTCGCGAACGACGTCGTGCAGACGCGTATCGAGGCCATTCCCGGCGTCGGCGGCGTGAACATCGTCGGCGGTAACGCGCGGCAGATTCGCGTGCAGGTCGATCCGGATGCCATGCGTGCCTACGGGCTGTCGCCGGCACAGCTGACCGCGGCACTTCAGGCGGAAAACCAGGAAGTGCCGGCCGGACGCATCGAGCGCGGCGCCACGGAGCGTCTCGTCCGCGTGACGGGCCGCATCATCGACCCGCGCGCCTTTGCCGACATCCCCGTCACCGTCCGCAACGGAACGCCCATTCGCATCAGCGACGTGGCCACCGTGGTGGATGGCGCCGAGAATCGCCGCACCGCAGCGGAGATCAACCATACGCCGGCTGTTTCGCTCGAGGTGTTGAAGATCTCCGGCTCGAACACCGTCCAAGTGGCGGACGCCGTGCGCGCCGCGGTGATGGAGCTCGAGAAGCAGCTGCCGACGGACATTCACCTGACGTTCGTCCGTGACGACTCCAAGCGCATCCGCGAGTCGCTGCAGGACGTGGAGATCACGATCGTGCTGGGAGCGATCCTCACGATCATGATCATCTACCTCTTCCTCAACTCGTGGCGGTCCACGGTCATCACGGGGCTCACGTTGCCCGTGTCGATGATCAGCGCGTTCTTCACGATGTGGGTGTTCAACTTCACGGTGAACACCATGACGCTGCTCGCCCTGTCGCTGGCGATCGGCTTGCTCATCGACGACGCCATCGTGGTGCGGGAAAACATCGTGCGTCACCTCGAGATGGGAAAAGACCACGACGCTGCGGCACGCGAGGGAACGAGCGAGATCGGCCTCGCCGTCATGGCGACCAGCTTCGCCGTCATCGCGGTGTTCATCCCCGTCGCGTTCATGGGCGGCATCATCGGCAAGATCTTCTTCCAGTTCGGCGTCACGGTGGCGTTCGCGGTGCTCGTGTCGCTGTTCGTCAGCTTCACGCTCGATCCCATGCTCTCCAGCAAGTGGGCCGATCCGGAAGTCGAGCATTCGGCCAACGACGGCGGCGAGCACCAGAAGGAGCAGCGCAGGAAGGCGAACTTCATTCGCCGCGGGGCCTTTGCCTTCAACGACTGGTTCGAGCGCGTCGCCGATCGCTATCCGCGCTGGCTCAGCTGGGCACTCGGACACCGCATCCTCGTGTTGTCGACGGCGGCGGCAACGATCGTCGTCAGCTTCCTCATCATCCCGAAGCTCGGTTTCACGTGGATGCCGGACGTCAACGGCGACGAGTTCGGCGTGCAGTTCCGCACGCCGCCGGGATCGCGCCTCGACTACACGCTGGAAAAAGGTCGTGAGATCGCGACCTTCCTGCAGCAGCAGAAGGAGACGGACTTCACGTACCTCTCGGTCGGCGGCGGATTCCGCGGCACGCCGAACCAGGGACAGATCTTCGTGAAGCTGCACCACGGCCACAAACGCTCGCTGTCCGAGATCCAGAACGACTTGCGCGGCAAGCTGCGGCAAATTCCCGGCGTCCGTCCGTCCATCACGGGCCAGTCGTCCATCTTCAGCCGTGGCCAGCAACCCATTCAGGTCAACGTACAGGGTCCGGAGGCGTCGCGGCTCAAGATCGCCGCGGAGCGCACGCTGCAGGCCGTGCGCTCGGTGCCTGGCGTGGCCGAGCCGAACTCCAGCGAGGACGGCGACATCCCCCAACTCGACGTCCGGGTGGACCGACAGGAGGCTTGGCGTGCGGGACTCGGCGTCGGCGCGGTGGCGGCGACACTCCAACCGCTCTTCTCCGGCCAGCGCGCCACCACGTGGGAAGATCCGCAGGGCTTCTCGCACGACGTCGTCGTCGCGTTCCCGGACTCGCTACGGAGTTCCGCGGCGGACGTCTCACAGCTGCCGGTGGCCAGCACCTACCGGACGGCAAACGGAACGGCCACCATGGTGCCGTTGTCGCAGGTGGCCGACGTGCGGGCCGGCGTCGGACCGCAGCAGATCGAGCGTCGCCAGCTGGAGCAACAGGTGACGATCAGGGCCGGCGTGATGCCCGGCTACGCCATGGGCGACGTCGCGAACGACGTGAAACTCGCCATCGACAAGATCGGCCTGCCGCCGGGCTACCATGTCGTCTTCACCGGCGACGTGCAGAACCTCGAGGAGACCAAGAGGTTCGTGCTCAGTGCGCTCGCCCTCGCCGTGGTGTTCATCTACCTCATCCTGGCGTCGCTGTTCGGGTCCTTCCTGCAGCCGCTGGCCATCATGCTCGCGCTGCCGCTCAGCTTCATCGGCGTGGTGCTCGCGCTGCTGTTGACCCGCGGCAACATCAACGTCATGACGATGATCGGGATCATCATGCTCATGGGGCTCGTGACCAAGAACGGCATCCTGCTGGTGGACTTCACCAACCAGTTGCGCGGCGAGGGGCAGGACCGGCGCAATTCGCTGTTGTCGGCGGGACGTATCCGACTGCGGCCGATCATCATGACCACCGTGGCGATGATCTTCGGCATGCTGCCGCTGGCGCTGGCTCTCGGGGCAGGCGCCGAGGCTCGTGCACCGATGGCGCGGGCGGTGATTGGCGGTCTGATCACGTCCACCGTGCTCACCCTGTTCGTGGTACCGGTGATGTACACATTCCTCGACGATCTCGGTGCGTGGGTGAGCTCCCGGCTCACGTCGGCGTCGGAGCACGATGCGCGCGGCGTCGTGCCGGAACCCGCCATCGGCGATTGATTTCGCGACTCGTCGCGCGGGGAAAAGGGAGTGCGCGCGCGGAATCCGCTTGACGGATTCCGCGCGCGGCCTTACAAGGGTGACTGTGTCGTTGATGTTGGCGCGACCCGCAGGGCACACGACGTGCACCCGGGTCCGCGACAACCAGTCGACACTCAGTTCCGACTGTCCTATCTCCAGAGGAGGCGGTGATGCCGCGCGGTGACGAGTTGAATGAGGAGCTCCGGTTCTCTGATCGCGATGATGATGTCGATGATCTAGGCTACGGCGGCGGGGGTGGCGGGTCGTCCTCGTATGACGACGACGACGAGGAGGATGGCGGCTGGACGACCCACAAGGACGACAGCGACGACCTGTGGGACAGCACCGACGATTCCGACGACGATGACGAGGAGGGTCTCGCGACCCCGGTCGTCGACGGCGACGAAGAGGAAGAAGAGAGTCCCCTCGTCGTGGCGCGCGCACCGAAGTCAGGCGGCAGCGGACGGCCGATCACGCCGTCGGCATCCGGTTCCAGCAGTGGCAGTGGTACCGCGGCGAAGGCGCCCGTCACGGCGTCCAAGCATCCGGCCACAAAGGATCCGGGGAACAAGGGCTCCGTGAATCGTGGCTCGGCGTTCGAAGGCGCAGCCAAGGCACCAGCGAAGCCGGCACCTGCAACGGCGCCCGCCAAGCCGGCGGCGAAGGTCGCTCCGGCAAAGGCACCGGCAAAGGCACCGGCAAAGGCACCGGCAAAGGCACCGGCAAAGGCTGCCGCCAAGGCTCCGGCCAAGGCCCCGGCAAAGCCGCCCGCCAAAAAAGCACCGGCCAAGAAGGCGGCGGTGAAGAAAGCCGTCGTCAAGAAGAGTCCCGCCAGGAAGGCACCGGCCAAAAAGACGTCGGCCAAGAAGGCACCAGCGAAGAAGGCTCCGGCCAAGAAGGCTCCGGCCAAGAAGGCGGCAGCCAGGAAAGGACCCGCGAAGAAGGCAGCGAAGAAGGGTCGCCGGTAGCAATTATTCTCGATCGAGAATGCGACGGGGTGTGGCCAGCATGGCCACACCCCGTCGTGCGTTGCTTCCTTCCGCCGCGGACCGCCCGTAATATCCGGCATGCAATCGCTCGAGCGTCGGGTGCTCGACGCTCTCCCGATCACCGTCTACTCGGTCGATCTCGAGGGACGTCTCACCTTCCTCAACAGGTCGTGGTCGCGCTTCGCGCAGTCCAACGGAGCGCCCCAGCTATGCGACGAAAGCGCCGTCCTCGGCGCATCCCTTTGGGACTCAATCGGCGATCCTGTCGTGCGCACGCAGGTCGAGGCCGCGATGACGACGCTCAGCGAAGGGCGCGCAACGTCGCTGAGCTGGGAATTTCCCTGCAGCTCACCGACGGAAGAGCGCATCTTCCTCATGCAGCTGAGCGCCATGACCGAAGGGAAGGCGGTCACCGGCTACACGTTCTCCACCGTGGACATCACACCGAGCCATCGCTCGCGTGAAGTGCTCATCGACACGGGGATGGCGCTGGCGCGAACCGTCAGCGTCGAGCGTGTGTTGCAGGAAGTCTCTCAGCAACTCCGTCGCACCATGGACTGCGACGCCGTCGCCATCGCGTTTGCCGAAGACGGCACGTCCACGCCTCGCCTGATGCACCAGTCGGGCTATCCCGACGACGACGCGGACCGTCTCGAGACGAAGCTCACTCCAGCGTGGCTCGAGGCCATCGAGAAACGGCACGTCGTCGTGCGACAGAGCGAGGACGGCATCGAGATCACCGCGCCAACGACGAGCAGTGAGAGCGTCGTCGGCGCCGTGACACTCGCCGCATCCGAGATTCCCGGACATCGTCTCGAGGAAACCACGCGCGTCCTCGTCACCGTCGCCGCCGAGATGGCCGCGGCCATCGAACGCGCCCGGCTCGTCCAGCGGCTCGGCCACAAACGTCGGCTCGAAGCGATTGGCGAAGTCTCGGCCGGCGTCGCGCACGAGTTGCGCAATCCGCTGTTCGGCATCTCGTCCGCCGCGCAGCTGCTGCGGTTTCGCGTGAAAGACGATCCCGTCGTCGAGAAGAACGTCGGCCGCATACTCAGGGAGGTCGAGCGACTCAACAACATGGTGACGTCGTTGCTCGAGTTCGGACGTCCCAGCCCGATTCGTCTCGAGCCTGGCGATCCCGACGCCGTGTGGGACGAAGTCATCGAAAACCACCGCGGCCGCCTGGAGAGTCGCGCGCTGTTGCTCAATCGCTCGCGCGGCGAGTACAAGGCGCTGTGCGCCATCGATGCGCCACAGCTTGCACAGGTGCTGCTCAACGTGCTCGTGAACGCCACGGACGCTGCACCGGAAGGCAGTGACCTGACGCTCGAGAGCACCGTCCTGCCGACTGGTGCCTGGCGCTGTCGCCTGCGCAACGGCGGCCCCGCGATTCCAGCGGACATGCTGCCCCGCGTGTTCGAAATCTTCTTCTCCACGAAGCCGGGCGGCACCGGCATCGGCCTGGCCCTCTGCCAGCGGATCATCGAGGAGCATCGCGGGACGATCTCCATCGAGAGCGCTCCAGAGCTCGGAACGGCAATGACGATCGTCCTGCCGCCGGCGTGAGTTCACGTCCGATGGACAACTCATGATCTCCGTGCTCGTCGTCGATGACGACCGCACCGTCCGCGAGACGCTCGCCGACTTCTTCGACACACTTGGCTACTCTGCGCGCACCGCCGCTACCGCGAGCGAAGGCCGGCAGGCGGCCGCCGAGCATGCGCCGGACGTGGTGCTCGTGGATCTGCGCCTGCCCGACGCGAGCGGACTGACACTGCTCGAGGCACTGCGCGCCGACGACCCGGAGCTCGGCGTCATCATGCTCACCGGCCACTCGGACGTCCCCACCGCCGTCCGGGCGATGCAGGCGGGCGCGCTCGACTTTCTCGAGAAGCCGGTGGATCTCGAGACGCTCGATGCCGCAGTCACGCGCGCGGTGGAGCTCGTGCGGCTGCGACGCGAGGTGTCGATGCTTCGTGCGCGGCCGTCTGGTGTCTTCAGTGCTGAGGAGGCAGAGAATGCCGCACCATCGCTCGAGCGACTCATCGATCTCGCAGCGAATAACGACGACGTCCCTGTACTCATCGTCGGCGAGACAGGAACAGGCAAAGGCTATCTCGCTCGGCGAATCCACGACCGCTCTGCCCGCGCCGCTTTGCCTTTCGTTGAAGTGAACGGCGCGTCGCTGAACGCGACCTTCCTCGAGAGCGAGCTCTTTGGTCACGAGCGCGGCGCATTCACCGATGCCAAGGTGGCGAAGCGCGGACTCCTCGAGGTCGCCGGCCGGGGGACACTCTTTCTCGACGAAGTAGCTGAGCTCGCGCCCGAGGTGCAGCCGAAGCTGCTGAAGGTGCTGGAGGATCGCACCTTCCGTCGCCTCGGCGGGACGGCGGAATTGCGCAGCGACGCGCGCGTCATCGCCGCGACGAATCAACCGCTGGCCGACCTCGCGCGGACCGGCCGATTCCGCGCCGACCTGTACTATCGGCTGCAGGTACTCACGCTATCGCTGCCATCACTGCGCGAGCGGCGCGGCGAGCTGTCCGCCCTCGCAACGGCGTTTCTTCCGCGCGGCGCCCGGCTCTCCGCGAAGGCACATGCAGCCATCGAGCAATACGCGTGGCCAGGCAACGTGCGTGAGCTCAAGAACACGCTCTGGCGCGCGGCGCTCCTTGCCGACGGTGCACCCATCGAGGTTCGGGATCTCGGCTTTCCGCGGTCGACTGCCGCCGATACCGCACCCATCGCGCCGATGACCCTCGCGGACACCGAGCGTCGCGCCATCGCGGAGGCTCTCCGGGCAACTGCAGGCAACAAGGTGCGCGCCGCGAAGCTCCTGGGGATCGCCAGATCGACGCTGTTGGAGAAGTTGAAACGCCTCGAGATAGTCTGACCGGATCTCGGTCAGTCAGCTCGCAAGACTGCCCGGCTTCCAGTCATTTGTCGGCCGCCTGACTTGAGCTATTTGCCGCACAAGTCATTGGAGTTGAACACTTTGACATCCGCGTGTTCGCAAGGCCCACTTATCGCCTTGTGAAGTCGCATGATCAACTCCGGCTCACTCAGTGTCCTGATCGTCGAGGACGAGCAATCCATTCGCGACGTCCTGACGGAGCTCTTCGACGTCGAGGGCACCCTCGTGATGGCCGCGGCTACTCTTGGTGAGGCCAAGGCGATGCTCGCCACGTCGTCGTTCGATCTGATCGTCACCGACATCCGGCTGGGCGGCAGACGCGATGGCGGACTCCAGGTCATGGCCGCTGCTGGTGTTCTCTCGCCCGATGCTTCCGTCGTTGCGCTCACGGCGTATCCCGATAGCGACAACCGCGACGCCTCGCTGCGATTGGGCGCCACGCATTTTCTCGAAAAGCCGATCGCGCTGGAAAGGCTCGCTGAGGTCGCGACGGCGGCCGGTGTGCCGACCGCCATCACGCCGCTGATTCCACCGCGCGCGTAGGGCGATTGCGTGCGGGCTTGGCCCGCTGGTTCCGAAACGTCGACGTGTGAAGGTGTGCGGGGTGGTGACGACGTCCGGACCAGCGGTGCCATTCCCGTCGCTGCGGCATGTGGCTTCTGTTATCTTCCGCCGCTATGCCGGAACCGACTCCATCTCCCGTCGCGCTGCTGCGCGCGCATTCTCGCCACGCTCCCTGGAATGCCCGCGGGTTGGCGGCGCACGTCACGGCCTTGGTGGACGCTGCCGGTATCCGGCCCACGAACGCCTCCGCCCGCAGTGCGCCCAGCGCACGCTCGGTGCGCTTCTACGTGGCGAATGGACTGCTCGATCGCCCCGAGGGCGCCGGCACCGCCGCGACGTATAACTACCGGCACCTTCTCCAGCTGCTCTCGATCAAGATCCGGCAGCGCGAAGGCGCCACGCTCGAAACCATCAAGGGCGAGATGCGCGATGTCACCGGCGACGCACTCGAGCGCCGCGTGGCAGCCTCACTCGCACCGGCACTCGGCGCTCAAGCCGACGTCGCCGTGCGCAATACCGACGACGACCGCTCCGCCAGCTGGCGCCGGGTGCCTGTGGCGGACGGCATCGAGATCCACGTCCGCGACGACGCACCAGCCGCGCGAGACGAAGCGCTCCTCGCCATGCGGGAAGCGGTGCGCGCCGCGCTCGGGCGCGCTGACATCCGCTAACGGCGACAGCGGCTACAGCAGGCGGGAAAGCAGCGACGCACCACTTTCGATGACGTGATGCCACCATGGCCGATTCCGGAACTCCGCCAGGGTGATCTCCTTGGCGCGCGTCAGGTCGTCCATGAAGGTGGAGTCCATCTGCGCACCCAGCCCGCGGTCCATGAATACGAAGTTCGACTCATTGTTGAACGCGAGCGAACGGTTGTCGAAGTTCATCGATCCGATGGAGCCCCAGATCCCGTCCACGATGAATGTCTTGGCGTGCATCATCGAGGGCTGGTATTCGTAGACGCGAATGCCACCCTCGAGCAACTGCTCGTAGCGCGATCGGCCGGCCCACAGGGTCGTCTTCACGTCCGTTTCCTTGCTCACCGTCAGGACGCGTACGTCCACCCCCCGTTTGCGCGCCTGGAGAAGGAGCGCTCGAAAATCGTCGTCAGGCACGAAGTACGAATTGGCGACGTACAGTGTCTTTCGCGAACTGGCGATCGAGAGCGCGATGAACCGCTCGGCCGGTGTACTTCCCGTCGTCGGCGAGGCGAAGAACACGCCCGCCGTCACACCGCCGTCCACGTTGTTGAAGGCCTTCTTCGGAAAGAACGTGTCGCCGAGGATGAGTTCACCCGTGCACTCGGCCCATGCGGCCGCGAAGGCCGCCTGAAGGCCCATGACCGACGGACCCTCGAACCGTACGTTGGTCTCGCGCCACTGGCCTTGCACCTTGCCGTTGCCCAGCCAATAGTCGGCAAGCCCGAATCCACCGGTGTAGGCAATCTCGCCATCCACGACGACTACGCGAACGTGCGAACGGTCGCCCGCATTGTGCAGCGAGTACCAGTGCAGCTGTCGCAGCAGGCCGATCTCCACGCCGGCGGCGCGAAGGCTGTCGGCCCACGCGAGCTTCAGGTTCTGTGAGCCGAACGCGTCGAGCACGAACAGCACGCGCACACCGGCCTTTGCGCGCTCCTTCAGGATCGCTGTCATCGTGTCGGTCACCGCGCCGGGCTGCGAGTAGTACATCTGCAGGGTGATGGTGTGCTTCGCCGAGCGGAGGTCGCGCCACAGTTGCGGATAGGTGCCGTCGCCGTTCAGCATCTGCTGGGCGGCGTTTCCGTGCGTGAGGTGAAGCCCCGTATAGAGTTCGATCGATCGCGTGAACAGCGGGTCGCTGAGCGGCGGCGGACCGCTCTTGTCCCCGATGTTGACGACGGCTTTCACCGGCGTGCCTCGCGTGATCGACAAGATGCCGATGAGCGCCAGCGCGCCCACGAAGAGAATTCCGATCACGACGCCGACCCGCTTGACCCTGAGCATTTTTCGCATTTGCTCACCCGCTATCACATACTTCATGCCAACGGGTCGAGCCCGGTTGTCGTCGACGCACGCCACCATGCAAGGTTCCGCCGGAGAGACGAATGGATTTCGCTGGTCGAAGTGTCGTGATCACTGGCGTTGGTCGAGAGGGGCAGGTGGGTGAAGCGGTGGCGACGGCATTCGCGGAGCTCGGTGCTCGCGTCTTTCTCGTCGACCGTCAGGAGGCGGAAGCGCGAGCGCGGGCCGACGCGCTGGTCAATGCAGGCAGGCGCGCCGCGGGATTGGGCGCCGACCTCACGGACGAAACGGCCGTGGCGGCACTGGCCGAGCGCGTGCGGGATGCCACCGGTGGCCGCGTGCATGCCGTGGTGCACCTCGCCGGAGGCTTCACCAAGAGCGGTCCGGTCGTCGAGAGCGATGCCACGCTGTGGTCGCGTCAGTTTCTGCTGAACGCCACGACGGCCTATCTCACGGCGCGTGCGTTTCTGCCCATGCTGCGCACGGCGAAGGGAGCGCTCGTCTTCTTTGCCTCGGAGGCGATCCTGCCGGGAGGCAAGACGTCGGGCATCTCAGCCTACGCGGCGTCGAAGAGCGCGCTCGTTGCGCTCATGCAGTCGATCGCGCACGAAGAAGCGTCACGTGGGGTTCGCGCAAACGCGCTCGCGCCTACCAGTATTCGTACGGCTGCCAATGTTGCGGCTATGGGACCGGATGTCGCTTACGTTTCCAGGGAAGACGTCGCGAAGGTGGTGCTATGGCTGTGTTCAGAAGATGCTCGCGCGGTGAACGGACAAGTCATTCCGGTGCGTTGACGCCACGGGCCGCATGAATGTCGTTCCGCGGCGCCGGACTGCGGCACGACCGATCCGTCTCGATCGGTCGTTCGAGGCGCTGCCGCTCTTTCGCCTCAGTGATTCGGCGGAAGACGGCACGATCGCCTTCGCCGACCCGCAGGGTCGTCGCTGGCGCGTATTGCCGAGCCCCGGCGATCGCCTGCCCGGCACGTTCGATCAGGACGTCTACATCGAGCTGCTGCGCCGCTATGCCGAAGCGGACCAGCCGGCCGACGGCGTCATCTCGTTCACGCTGCACTCGTTCCTGCGCGCCATGGGGCGTCGCGTGGACGGACGGACGTACGAGCAGCTGCGCAGTGCGCTCGGGCGGCTCGAGCGGACCACGCTGGAGTCGTCTGGTGTTTATGAGAGCATGTCCGGAGGGGGTCGGAACGACGTGCGGTTCAGCATCCTCACGGCGGTCGCCGTGGAGCGCCGCCGCACGGTGGATCGCGAGCAGTTGCAGCTGTTCAACAGCATGGCGACCGCGGAGCCAGGTGTGGCACGCGTGATCATCTCGGCCGTGTTGCGCGACAACCTCGCGGCCAATCACGTCGTCAGCCTGTCGGGGCCGTGCTACTGGAGCCTTGGATCGCCGGTGGCGCGGCGTCTGTACCGACTGCTCGAGGTTGCGCGCGAAGAGGAGCGGTTGACCTGGCGTATCGCGCTCGACCGCTTGGCAGAGCAGCTCCCGCTGACACAGCGGTATCCCTCGCACCTGCAGCGCGTGCTGCAGCCCGCGCATGACATGCTCGTGGCCGCGGGAGTGCTGCGGAATGCCGTCATCAGGCAGCAGCAGCGGGAGTGGTTCGTCGACTACATGCTGGGCTCGCGCCCAAGCTGATCCTTGATCATCTGTTGATTCGTCTGTAGATGATGGACAGGGATTGAGAGTTGCATTCCACGCAGGGCACTTCACCCTGGAGTGAAGATGACAACCAAGCTGACCGAACCTCTCAGGCGGGAGATCGAAATCGACGGCGAGGCATACACGGTGCTACTGACACCGAACGGACTTCGCCTCAGCCGCAAACGCTTTCGCCAAGGGAGACAGATGGATTGGCGAACGATCTGGGAACAGGGCGAGACTGAGCATTCGGAGAGCACGGACGCGTCCGGCTGAGTACTGTCGCGGCGGGAAAGCGGAACACCTGTGCCCTGTCGTCGTATACCATGAGGACGTCTTTCTCTTTCCGCAGGTTCATGATGCGTCGTCGCTCGGCCATTTTTGCGTTCATGCTGCTTCCGGTCGTGGCCGGAGGCTTTCTCATGCAGAGCCGCACCACCACTGACGGTGCGCGCGTTCTCGACCAGGTCCTGAACCTCGTCTCGCAACGCTTCGTCGACACCGTGAGCGCCGCGGCGCTCTACGAGAAGGCGGCAAAGGGACTCGTGAAGGAGCTCAACGATCCCTACAGCGAGCTGTTCTCGCCGAAGGAGCTCGCGAGCTTCTCGCAGCAGACGAACGGCAAGTACGCCGGCATCGGCATGCAGATCGAAGATCAGCAGGGCGCCATCACGATCAGCAAGGTCTTCCCGCATACGCCTGCCGAAGGCGCCGGTGTTCGCGAGGGGGACAAGATCCTCTTCGTCGACTCCCTGTCGACGCGCGGTTGGAAGACGCAGCAGGTCTCCGACTATCTCATCGGCACGGCAGGCACCAAGGTGACCGTGAAGTTCGGCCGCCCTGGCGTCACGGATCCCATCGTCACGACTTTCACGCGCCAGGTGATTCATATCCCGGCCGTGCCCTTCGCGATCGTGCTCGACAACAAGATCGGTTACGTCCCGGTACAACGGTTCAACGAGACATCGTCGGAAGAGGTCAGGACGGCCGTCGCGAGCTTGCAGAAGGAAGGCGTCAGGGGTGTCATCCTCGACATGCGCGGCAACCCGGGCGGCATTCTCGACCAGAGCATCACGATGTCCAACCTGTTCCTCAAGAGCGGACAGGAGATCGTGAGCGTGCGCTCGCGCGCCAACGAGACGCAGAGCTTTGGCACGCGCGGCAACCCCGCGTTCCCGACGCTTCCGGTCACGGTGTTGACGGACGAGTACACGGCCTCCGCGAGTGAGATCGTCGCTGGCGCGCTGCAGGATCACGATCGCGCGCTTGTCGTCGGCCAGACGAGCTTCGGCAAGGGTCTCGTGCAGACACTCTTTCCGCTCGACGGCGGTTACGCGCTGAAGATCACGACCGCCAAGTGGTATACGCCGAGCGGCCGCAGTATTCAGCGTGAGCGCAAGTTCGAAAATGGCCGCTTCGTCGAAGTGGCGCCTGACTCGCTCGAGACGGAAGCGAAGAAGAAGGCACGACCGGCATACAGGTCGGACGCTGGTCGTATGGTGTACGGCGGCGGCGGTGTCGCGCCGGACGTGCTCGTGCGCGACGACACGCTCACGACGGCCGAGCAGACGCTGGCCAAGGCATTCGCACCAAAGTCGCAGGACGTGTACGTCACGCTCGCCGACTACGCGCTCGAGCTGTCGCGCGGCGCCAACAAGGGCTTCGCCGTGCAGCCGCAGTGGCGCGATGAGCTGTATCGCCGCCTCACGGCCAAGGGTGTCATGCTCGATCGTGCGCAGTACGACGGGGCGTCACGCTACGTGGATCGCCTGCTCGAGCAGCGTGTGGCACGCTTCGTCGGTGGCGACTCCACTGCCAAGCGCCGCGACGTCGCGTTCGATGCTCCGCTCCGCAAGGCGGTCGAGCTGATGGAGAAGGGCAGCTCGCAGAAGGACCTCTTCACCCTGGCGGCGGCATCGCAGCCGAAGCAGCCCGATACCAAGGTTCCGTCCACGGACCAGACGGCGGCGAAGAAGCCCTGATCGCAACATGTTCCAGTAGAACGGGCGTCCCCCAAACGGGGCGCCCGTTTTACATTTGCTTCAGCATGCGCTCACTCCTCCCTGTCATCCTGGCCGCCGGCGTCGCCGCCGCGGCACTCTCTTGCGCTCACAGCAACTCTGCTGGCGCCGTCACGACCATCGCGCCCGCGGCTGGTGAGCGGCACCTCCGCAACCTCCGCCAGCTCACCAACGGCGGCGAGAATGCCGAGGCGTACTTCAGCGCCGACGGGCGTCGCCTGATCTTCCAGAGCACGCGCGACGGGCGAAGCTGCGATCAGGAATTCATCATGAACGTCGACGGGTCTGGAGTGCACCGTGTGTCCAACGGCACGGGCAAGACGACTTGCGGCTTCTTCTTCGCCAACGATCAGCGCATTCTCTTCGGCTCGTCGCACGCCGAGCAGCGCGACTGCCCCGTGAAGCCTGATCCGTCCAAGGGCTATGTCTGGGGTCTGGATCCCTTCGACATCTACACCGCGAAGCCGAATGGCGACGAGCTCCGTCGTCTCACCAACTACGGCGTCTACACGGCAGAAGCTGTCGTGTCGCCCGATGGAAAGCGCATCGTGTTCACGTCGCTCAAGGACGGCGATCTGGACATCTACACGATGAACGTCGACGGCAGTGACATTCGCCGCCTGACGACGACACCGGGCTATGATGGCGGCCCATGGTGGTCGCCCGACGGCACGAAGATCGTCTACCGCGCCTGGCATCCGGTGGACAGTGCGCTCACGACCTACCGTGAGCTTCTCGCGCAGCGGCTCGTTCGTCCGAACCGCATGGAGTTGTGGGTCATGAACGCCGACGGCAGCGATCAGCGGCAGATCACGCAGCTCGGCGGCGCGAACTTCGGTCCGTCGTGGACGACGGATGGAAAGCGGCTGATCTTCTCGTCGAACTACAAGCAGCCGCGCAGCGGCAATTTTGATCTGTTTCTGATCAATCTCGACGGAACGGGCCTGGAGCAGATCACGACGCAGGACACCTTCGACGGCTTCCCGATGTTCAGCCCCGACGGCAAGCATCTCGTCTGGGCGTCGAACCGCAACGACGCCAAGGCCGGAGAGACGAATCTCTTCATCGCCGATTGGGTGCCCTGAGCTGGCCCTACCCGCCAATGACCTCCGCCACGTGCGCCAGCGCCTCTTCCGTGCTCAACGCGGTCGTCTGACCGGAACCAGAATCCGCTGACCCCGGATCCTTCAGCAGATGCCCGGTGAGCACCGCCACGACACGCTCGCCACGCTTGATCACTCCGCGCTGAGCCAACGCACGAACGCCAGCAAGACTCGCCGCACTTGCTGGCTCGCAGCCCACACCACAGCGATCGATCACCGCCTTCGCGGCAAAGATCTCCTCGTCCGTCACCGACTCCACCACGCCGTCCGTCGCCGCGATGGCGCGCACCGCACGATCCCATGACGCAGGATCGCCGATCTTGATCGCCGTCGCACGCGTCTCCGCATGCACCTTGATGCGCTCGGCAAAATGCTCCGCGAAGCCGCGCGCGAACGGCGCAGCGCCCGCCGCCTGCACCGCCAACAACCTCGGCACCCGCTCGATCAATCCGAAGCTGTGCGCCTCGGCCAATGCCTTCCCGAACGCCGACGTGTTGCCGAGGTTGCCCGCGGGGAGCGCGATCCAGTCCGGTGCATCCCAGCCGAGCTGCTGCAGCATCTCGAGCACGATCGTCTTCTGTCCCTCGATGCGGAACGGATTCACCGAGTTCACGAGATAGACGCCAAGCGTGTCGCTCGCCTCGCGCGCCAGGCGGAGACAGACGTCGAAGTCGCCCTTGATCCGCAGCGTGCGCGCGCCGTATGCCACCGTCTGCGCGAGCTTCCCCGACGCCACATTGCCTTCCGGAACGAACACGAATGACGGAATGCCCGCCTGCGCCGCATAGGCGCTGAGCGACGCCGACGTGTTACCGGTCGACGCACACGCCACCGCACGCGCGCCGATGCGCCGAGCCTGCGTGACGGCAGCCGTCATTCCGCGATCCTTGAAGGAGCCCGTCGGATTGTGGCCTTCGTGCTTCATGAACAGCGCATCCACACCGGCAAACTGCGACACCGCATCTCGCGCCAACAATGGTGTGTTGCCTTCGGGATGACTCACCACTTCGTCGTCCGTCGCCGAAAGAACGATCTCGCGAAAGCGCCAGACACCAGATCTGTCGAATGCGGATGTAGTCTTGCCGACCATCGCCGCACGATTGTCGAACAGCACGCGCAACTCGGCGCCACTCTCACTCCGAACGTGTTCGACGAGCAACAGCCCGCCGCACTTGGCACAGGTGGACTGCGGTGTATCGAGTGGAAGCACACTCGAGCAGTCCGCGCAGCGAACGCTCATCTTCGAGATGGACGGATGTCGCTTTCCGACGGGCATTGGTGCGCTCACAGTGGTCTCACGATGGTTCCATCCATGTCGATTTCAGTGACGGTTGTGGTGCATTCGATACCCTGACGAGCATACGAGGTGTTCATCGCAGCGGCGATCTGTTGCGCGCGATCGAGGTCGTCGGCAATCGCGAATGCAGTTGGGCCGGCACCCGAGATCGATGCACCAAGTGCGCCTGCTTCGATCGCGGCGCGCTTCGCGTCGATGAATCCCGGAATGAGCGATGCGCGCGCCGGTTCCGCGATCCGGTCGTCGATCGCACGACCGAACAGCGGAAGATCGTCCAGGTAGCAGGCAGCGACCATCGCTGCCACCTGCGCGAGTTGGTGCGTCACCGTCGGCAGCGGCACGGTGCGCGGCAATGCGCGCCGGGCCATCGCGGTGGACAACCGCTGTGCCGGATGCGCCAGCACGAGTCGCAATCCGGTCGGCACCGGAAGACGCACGACGTCGATGGGGTCGATCGAGCGAATCAGCGTGATGCCACCGAGTAGCGCAGGCGCGATGTTGTCGAGATGGCGCCCTGCAACCTTCGCCTCGGCAACCAGGCCACACTCGAGCAGCGCATTGGTGTCGAGTATTCCGCCGAACAGTGCGTTCGCTGCCGCGGCACCAGCCACCGCCGATGCGGCGCTGCCTCCCTGTCCTCCCGAAAGTGGCAGCCCCTTCTTCACCGTGAGCGCGATGCCCGGCGCGGCTGACACTGCGCCCATCTTCTGCGCCCAGTGAAACACCGCCGCTGCCGCAATCGCCGACGTGTGTCGCGTCGGGGAGTGCGAGAGATCGGGATGTCCCGAATCCAACACCGTCACGCCTGGCTCACTGCTCCACTCGGCGATCACTTCATCGCGTGCACCGGCGATGGCGCAGCCGAGCACGTCGAGCCCGGGGCCGACGTTGCCGATGCCGCCTGGTGTCGTTGCCACGTACTTCGTCATTTTGCCGTGAGACGAAGGACGTCGCCGAGCACGCCGGCGGCAGTGACTTCCACACCGGCGCCCGGTCCGGACACCACGAGCGGACGATTGCGGTAGCGCGCCGTGCTGAAGACGAAGAGGTTGTCCGTTCCGTCGAGCGATGCGAGCGCGCTGCCCACGGGCACGCTGACGAGTCCGACCTTCACGCCGCCGCGCGTTGCGCGCGCACGATAGCGCAACACCTCGTTGCGAGCGCGTGCGTCGGCAATCCGCTGCTCCCATTCCGCATCGAGCGTCGGCAATGCGTCGAGAAATTCCGCCGGCGTCACATCCTGCAGCGCAACCGGGACGAGCGACTCGAGACTCACGTCCGCCATCTCACCGGTGTACCCCAGCATACGCGCGAGGATGATGCCTTTGCGGGCGACGTCGAGTCCGCAGAGGTCGTCGCGCGGATCAGGTTCCGTGTAGCCACGTGACATCGCTTCGCGCACGGCGTCGGAGAACTTGCGCCCGCGTCCCATCTCGCTGAAGAGGAATCCCATCGTGCCGGATGGCGAGCTGTCCACACTGTCCACCCGATCGCCCGACGCGTGCAACTGCTGCAGTGTGTCGATCACGGGAAGTCCCGCGCCGACCGTTGCTTCGTGCAGCACGCGACGTCCACTCGCGCGCGCCTCCTGCATGATCTTGCGTGCACCCGACATCGACGCGGCGAGTGGTACCTTGTTCGCAAGCACGAGATCCATGCCGTGTGAAACTGCGCTCGCCAGCGCCGGCGCGGTGTCGCCACTCGCGACATCCACCAGCACCGGCCGCATGAGCGCGTGAGCCGCCATGAAATTCACCGCCTCGAGCGCCGTGCCCGCCTTGCCAAGCGACGCCTTCTCCAGCGAGCCACCCTGCTGCTTCAGGACCACTGCGGCTGCGAGTTGCCGCGACGTCAGCCCACGGGGTTGATAGATGTACCCCGTCCGATCGATCAGGCCGACAATCCGCATCGCACGGCCTTTGTGCCGCGCCACCTCGGCGAACTGCGTCACGAACTCCTGCGCCACGCGTCCCATGCCGAGCAGGATGATGTCCATCGGCTCCGCTCGGCGCGTCGCTCGTCCGCCGCCGACTTTGTCGAGACGGAAGGCACTGTGCACCGCACGCACGGCGGCAGCGGATTCATTCTCGTCGACGACGAAGGAGACGTTCCGCTCCGATGCACCCTGGGCAATCGCGACGACGTTCACACCGGCGTCGGCAACCGCGCCGAAGATGCGCGCGGCGATTCCCGGCGTGTGCGCCATTCCCGATCCGACGACCGCGATCGTCGTCAGCCCCGAGCGCACGATGATCTCATCGACTTCGCGGCGTTCGAGCTCTTCGCTGAACGCGACACGCAGCAGTTCCGCAACATCCTCTGCGCGATCCGCCGGAACCGTGAAACAGATCGACTGCTCTGACGACGCCTGCGAGATCATCGATACCGAGATGTGGGACGCTGCGAGTGCACCGAACACGCGCGCTGCGACGCCTGGCACGCCGAGCATGCCCGTTCCGCTCACGGCGACGAGCGCCTGCTGCGACATTCCCGAGATGGCTCGCACCGGCGCGCCACGCGCTACGCGTCCGACGACGATCGTCGTGCCGGCCGCCCTCGGATCACCGAAGGGGCGCAGCCTGAGCGTCATGCCCGCCCGCAGCGGAAGCAGCGTGCGCGGATGCAGAACCTTCGCGCCGTAGTACGCCAGCTCTGACGCTTCGCGCGAGTCGAGCATTGGAACCACGCGCGCTTCTGGCACGATGCGCGGATCCGCCGTCATCACGCCCGGAACATCCTTCCACAAGACGACTTCGCGCGCTTCCACCGCGCGCGCCAGCACCGCCGCCGTGAGATCCGAGCCGCCTCGCCCCAGCGTCACCACGGCACCCTCGTGACCCGCCCCGATGAATCCGGGCACGATCACGACGTCATGCTGGTCGAATGACGCGCCGATCATTGCCGGCGCGGTCGCATCCGTGCGGGCAAGGTCCGGTGCGGCATTGCCATGTCGGCCGTCCGTCATCAACAGCTGTGTGGCGTCGACGACGATTGTCCGCATCCCTCTGGCTTGAAGGGCGACGGTCAGAATCTGCGCCGCGAGACGCTCGCCATGCGCGAGAATGGCGTCGCCCAGCGCCGCGGCCTGGTCGTCGTTCCCGGACAGCGCCTGCAGCTGTTCGTCGAGCTGGTCGCACGCAGCCGCGAGGCGGGTGAGCAGCACATCGCGGGCCTCTGCCAATGTGCCCGCACCCGCGACGCCGCGCGCCACATGCAGATGACGGTCGCGAAGCTGCCCTGCCATCGTCCTGGCCGCCCCATCGTCACCGTCACTCGCATAGGCGATCGCCGCAACGAGTTGATTCGTCACGCCCTGCAGGGCGGACGTCACGACGATCCGCCGCGTGTCCGTCGTATCGGCGCCGAGCAGTTCGACGACGTTGATGATCGCGGCGGCGTCCGCAAGGGCGGCGCCTCCGAACTTGTGCACGACTACCGGAACTGTTGACGGCGGCATTGGGTGGATCGACTGAGGATGTCTGGCAAAAAAATAGCGGCCCCCGAGAGGGCCGCGTGTAGTCGTCTCGAGGGTTCTGCTACTCGGACGCGACCGCGGCGCCTCCCGGCGTGGAAGTCGTCGTCGTCGTGCGCGTATTCGAGTTGAGCTGGATCATGAAACCTGTGTTGTCGTTCCGAGCGAAGTCGAGGGACCTGCTCTTTCCCGCGTCCCGCCCTCGCCTCAGAAGCTATACGAGCGGCGACCCCAGTGCGTCACCAGTTGGCCAGCCAAGGTGACTAGTGAAGCTCGCTCAGACGGTCGCTGCGCGTGATCGTATCGAACATGTTCGCGATAGTGATCGTGCTTCGCGTGATGCCGAGGGATCCTGAGTGCGACGATCCTGGGATCTTGAGAAAGCGGTAGTCCGTGGTGAACCGTTGGTGCTCGAAGCGCGTACGATCGGCGTAGAGGTTCACTGACCGAACTTCCACCTGCGATGCGGTCTCGACTCCGTAGCAGGTCATGCGAGTGACGCGTGTTGAGAGCGCCGCGGCTTGTGCGTCCACCAGCGCGAGCTCCGCGCTGCCTTCCGTGAGCGCGCTGCATTGTCCCTGCGCGAATGGCGGCGAGAACTTCCGGCGAATCGGCATATTCGGCACGCCTCGGTATGGGGCATCCATCGACACGAAGTTGCACGCCTTGGCGAGTGCCAGTGCGCCGGCGTCTCCGCTGGCCGGATTGAGCGGCAGCAGGGCCGCCATCGCGTCCAGGGCGCCCATGCTGTGCCCAACCACGTCGTACTCGCCCATGAGCGAGCCATCGTCGGGATAGTTCATCGCAATCAGTTGACGGACGACCAGGCCGAAGTCGCGAAAATCGGTACCCGGAAATGTCGCTGGGTATGGCATCGGAAACTGGATGAGCCGAACCGTCGCCGCGTTCCACTCGGGCGTGCCAGCCTTCTCGCTGCTCACACCCTGCCAGTTACTGAAGACCAGCGGACCCCAGTGATCGTAGATCGTCTTCGCGCCATTCACGCTCCAACACCCGGCGCCCTCGTCGTCGAGTCCGGGTATGAGATAGAGTGTCCGCTGAAGTGTCAGTTGTCCCGCGCGATCTCTGAGCCACTTCGAGCATACCGCCTCGAGTTCGTCGGCACTCGGCATTCGATGAGCCTCGCGTGAATGGGGTACTGGCTAGAAGACCCGCGGCTTCAATGAGACCACGAGCGCGGCCTCCCGAAGCAAGCGACGTCCGGCGAGATACTCCACACTGCCGCGTGCGCTCAACCGAAATGCGGCGTCCTTTTCCGTGGCATGTGTGAGCGACAGCATGTGGCGTTGAAGTACATCGGAGCCGGCAAATCGCTCGACGCGATCGTACACGTACCCGAGTCCCACCAGATTGAATCGATCGAGCGGGAGGGGCAGGGCGAAGGCGTAGTGCGGAACGACGCTGTTTCCGCGGGTCGCGCGAACGGTCTCGTCCCACGCCCAATCGCCCTGAACAGAAACCGTGGGATAGAAGGTGATGTGCGCCCCGAATACGGTGACCGGAACGTGCAGCCGCGTCGTTGCACCAATCCACGCGTCTCTGCTCAGTGAAACGAGCGGGTCGTAGGTCTCACGGCGTGTCGCGCTTGCACCCGCATACGCTTCGACTGAACCGAGAAAGCGGTCGCCCGTGATGCCACCAAATGACAGGGCCGGCACGACGAATTCCACGACGCCGCCGAGCCCCCCGGCATCCGCGACATATGCGTCAGCCATGAGAGCGGTGCTGTACTCGCAGAGACCTCGTCCGATCGAGGCGTGCGCGTGCGCCGTTGCCGCTAAGCCGGCGTCGAGACGACGCCTCTGCGTGACGCCGCCACCCACCTCCGCTGCAATACTCCGGATCGTCGACGACGCGCCGCCTGGAAGCAGGCTCCCTTCGCCTGGCTCCTTGTCCTTCGGCTGCGTGCAGCCGTAGGCGCCGTTGTTGGCGATCATGTCGCCGCGCCGACTGATCTGCGCGGATGCGGAGCATGCTGCGATCGTGCAGAGCGTCGTGATCACGCTCATGCGATGCACCCTCTGCCGCAACCTCGTCATGGACATCGTCATCACTCGCTCGGCAGAGGTCCGGGAGGTGCCACGCGCTCCGTCGACGGCGCCAGCGGCGAGCTGGCGACGGTGCTTGCTCCTGGCACCGGCGCAGGAGGCTGGCTCACGGCGAGCACCGGCAAAGTAGACGGGCCCGCGATGGCCACGAGCGCAACCGACGGTGGCAGAGCGGGTGGAGTCGTCACTCCGGACACTGCCTTGCCCGCGAGATAGGCGGCTTGGCTCACCCCCATCAGGATGACGAGTGACGCGTCCACGTCGGGAAGCGATTGCAGGTACGGCGCATCCGGACGGCCGAAGATTCTCCAGCAGGTGAAGACGTACATCACGACCGCGATGACGGTCCACCCGAACATCTGGAATTTTGTCAGCGCCAGAGCAGCCGGATTCCGGTCGTCGCGAAACAGATCGAGCCAATCGTAGGACTTCTGCGACTCACCCAACTGCAACACACCGTTGACCGCCGTCAGGCCATAGACGCGCTTGCCATTCGCGGTGTCGACGGCCAGTTGGCGGGGAACCTTCGTATCGTCGATCACGGGCGCCACTCCTTGGCCCTTCACCATCGCCGGCGGCACTTGAACGACGATCACCGATCCGGCGCTGCCCCAGTACAGCACGTCGGCATAGTTGCGGCCGAAGCGCACGTATCCGCTCTTGCCGAGATCTCGACCATAGATGATGCCGCATGGCCATCCAGGTTCGCGCGGTACTCCGAGCTCCGGAAATCTGATCGTGGAGAGCTCGTTGTGGGGAATGGTGTCGAGCGATGTGACGCAGGCGTCTCCGCTCGAGTCGGTGGCGCTGCTGATGAGCGACGAGAAGACGCCCGTTCCGATCGACAAGCCCGCAAGCGCGAGCAGTGCGGCAGGAATGGCAATCCATCGCAGTGCAGCCACACTGCGTTTGGTTTCCTCGAGCGACGTACGCACCGTCGTCTGCGTGGCTGCGGCGGCGGCGAGCTTGGTCGTCGCCAGTTCCGACGCCTGCCTTGCGGCGACGGCTTTCGCATTGAGATCCACCAGTGTCGCTCGCATTGCGGCGACACGGGCGACGCGCGCCGCTTCAGTCACCGCGTCGGACGTTCGCTGATTCACGAGTGCATCGAGCACGCGCGTCGAGTCGTCCACCGCTGTCTGCAGCGAAGCGCGCGTGGTCGAACTTTGGTCCGCCGCCACTCTGAGTGCGCGACGTGTGGAATCCGCTCGCGCGAGAGCACTCTGCCCCTCTATCAACGCTGTATCGGCACGGGCAGCCTCGTCTGCTGAGCCGCTCTCGTAGGGCACGTGCACTACGAACGCAGCGGCGTAAGCTCCGAAGATGACGAGTGTCCAGACGAACGCCTGGGCTCTCGAGAGGCTGAGACGACCGTCCGCGCCAGCGATGAAGGCCGCAAGCATGGCGGAAATTTTTTTCGAAGCTCGCGTATCGGTGGACTGCCTCCACGCGGTGAGCGCGGCGATAAGCCACACCACCACTGGAACGGCGACGAAGGCGACGAAGCTCCATCGCGCGCTGTAGTTCATGGACCCTCTGGCGCTTGGCAACGAGGAGACGGCAGGCGACTACCCGCGACGATTATAGGCGTCCTTGTTCAAAAGACAAACGTCCGCCTAGGGATTCTTAAGGACGCTCGCTGCGTTCCGATTTGAACTGCGCCGTTACCAGTTCCGCGTTTCACCAAAGCTGGCGATCCACAGCCGCGACTCATCCAAGCCGTCCTCGCGCCACCGCGCACGCGTGCGCCGCGGAGGCTCGTCCATCGGCTCGTCCGTGAGACGAAACGTTCCCCAGTGAATACCGAGCATCAACGGCAGCGGCGCGTCCGCATGCGACGCGCGCACGTCGGTAAACGCCTGCACTGCTTCCTCCGGATCCACGTGGACGACGTGCATGAACCACCGCGGATCGTACGCACCGATCGGCATCATCACGAAATCGAAGGGACCACATCGCTGCCCGATCGCCGAAAACTCCGGATGGTACGCCGTATCTCCCGCGAAGTACGCTCGGCGATCGCCGATCACGAGCGCGAATCCACACCAGAGGCTCTTGTTTCGGTCGCCCACGCGCCGCGCGCTGAAGTGCCTCGCTGGCGTCGCCGTGACGCTGATCCCCTTGAAATGCGCCGCTTGCCACCAATCCAGCTCGACGATCTCCTTCACGCCCCATCCGCGGATGTATTGCGTCAAGCCGAGCGGAACGACCCACGTCGCTCGTGGATGGTCGCGCGCAAGTCGCTTCACCGCGGCCTTGTCGAGATGGTCGTAGTGGCTGTGCGAGAGCAGCACGACGTCGAGTGGTGGAAGTGCGCCGATATCCACGGCCGGTGGCATCACTCGCCGCGGACCGAGCCACTGCACAGGAAACGCGCGCTCGCAGAACACCGGATCCGTGATGATGTTCAGGCCGCCGGTCTGCAACAGGATCGTCGAGTGCCCAATCCACGTCGCCCTGTGTTCGTCCGCGGCCGCACGCGGCAACACGATCGATGGGGTCGCCGTCGGAAACGATCCTCGCGCGGGATTGGGCGCACGAGGCTGACCTCGACGCTCCCGTATCCATCGGACGACGTCCGTGAAGCCGCGCGGTTCGCTGTCCGGCCATGGATTGCGAAACCTGCCGTCCGGCGTGTGATGTGCCGGCCGCGACGACACGCCCCGCGCGCGCGCTGTTTCGGTCGCCATCACCCGCCGACGCGAGGTGCGGGCTCGATGAAGAGGTCGTCCACGTAGCACCACCCCCAGTCCTCACCGGGCTCGAAGCTCCGCATGATCGGATGCTTCGTCGCGTGAAAGTGCTTGGTCGCGTGCTTGTTCGGCGAATCGTCGCAGCACCCGACGTGCCCGCACTCGAGGCAAAGCCGCAGGTGCACCCACCACGAGCCGCTGGCAAGACACTCCTCGCAGCCCTTGGGCGTGCGCGGCGTGTCGTTGAGAACATGATTCAGGTGCGTGCACTGCTTGGTCATCGTTCTCTCTCCTCGGTACGTGCTCGCGATGGCGCAAGAATCGCGACGCCGGACGGGTCACGACATACGATGCCAACTTCAATGAAGTCTCGCCGACTCGGGTCACCAATGGATACTCCATCCGTACGCGCTCCCGATTTTCCCGATGCGCTCGACTGGATTCACACCGGTGGTCGACGCCTCACCCTCGCGGACTTTCGCGGCAAGCTGCTGCTGCTCGACTTCTGGACCTACGGCTGAATCAACTGCATCCATGTACTCCCGCAGTTGCGGGAGCTGAAAGAGAAGTATCCTGACGACGTCGAAATCGTTGGCGTGCACAGCGGGAAGTACACCGCCGAACGCGACACCGCGCACATCCGCGATGCGTCCATCCGACTCGGCGCCGTCCATCCGACGCTGAACGACCGCCAGCTTCGCGTGTGGCGGTCATATGCCGTAAACGCGTGGCCAACGCTGGTCGCTGTGGATCCGCGCGGATATGTCGTCGGCGTCCACGCCGGCGAATATGAGGCCGCGGATTTCGTCCCTTTCATCGAGCGCGTGCTCGATGCCGCGCGAGCTGCCGGTACTTTGCGCTCCGGCCCGTTGCATTTTCTGCCGGACGAACCAACTGTCGCGCCAGGACAATTGGCCTACCCAGGCAAGGTCGCGGTCGACGGACAGCGCATCGCCATTGCCGACAGCGGCCATCATCGGATCATCGTCGGCACTCTCGACGACAGCGGGAAGCGAATGCAAGTGAGCCGCACACTCGGCGGCAGCGACCCGCGCTACCGCGATGGCGACGCACCACGCTTCAACTTTCCACAGGGTCTCGCATTCGCGGGCGACACGCTCTATATCGCCGACGCGGGCAATCATTCGATTCGCGCCGCGTCTCTCGACACCGGCGGCGTACGCACGATCGCCGGCAACGGACGACAGGCGAGCACCCTGGAGGATCTCGACGCCGGAGCGCTGAGCTCCCCGTGGGACCTCGCGCTCGCCGACGACAAGCTCTTCATCGCGATGGCCGGTCTCCATCAGATCTTCGCGATGGATCTCGCCACGGGCCGCACCGGCGTGCACAGTGGCAGTGGCGCCGAGGAGTTGCACGATGGCACGCATGCCGACGCGGCACTCGCGCAGCCGATGGGCATCTGTCTCGCTGGCGATGTGCTGTGCTTCACGGACAGCGAGTCGAGCGCGGTGCGGACATCGGCTTGCGACCCGCGAGGCCGAGTGCGGACCATTGTCGGGACTGATCTGTTCGATTTCGGGGACGTCGACGGTACGGGCGACGACGTTCGCCTCCAGCATCCCCAGGGCATCGCGCTGGCGACCGACGGACGGCTTCTCGTGGCCGACTCCTACAACGGCGCGCTCAAGTGGATCGACCGCGAGCGCAAGAGTGCAGAGATATGGCTACGTGGATTCCACGAGCCGTCGGGTGTCGCGCTGACTGGGTTTCACATCTACGTCGCCGACACGAATGCGCACCGCATTGCCGTCGTCGATCGAACGACGGGCGCGATTGACAACCTTCAAATGTCGTTCTAGCTGTTTGTTGCCGTAACCGAAGCGCCGCGTTCTTAGCTCCAGGCGTCGAGATTCTCCTGCACATGCTCGACGCTCCGCATCCCGGCCAGTACTGTCGCCACGCCTGGCAACGACGACGTGAATCGCAGCGCACGCTGCGCATCCGTCGTACACGATGGGAAGAGCTCGTTCATCGCCGGCGGCAATCCAACCGACAGCCGCCCCTGCATCAGCGGCGCGCTCGCCACGACGCCCAGGCCCAGCGCATCAGCCGCCTCGAGCAACGGCACCAGCTTGCGGCCCAGCGGCTGCGTCGGCAGGCGTGCCGCTTCTGGCATCGCCAGGCTCACCGGCAACTGGACCGCACGAAAGTGATGCGTCGTTCCGCCAACGTCGCGCGCAATCCCCATGAGCTCGGCGAGCGTCAGATGCTGCTTGTGCTCCGGCGGCACGCGAAGCCCCAGCCAGGTCGCCAGACCGTACCCCGCGATCTCGCCACTCTCCGCGCGCTCTTCGAGCAGGGCGAACGCAGCGCGCATCTTCGCCAGGAACGTCTCCCGGTCGAGCGCGAGGAGCTGCTCTTCCGGATTGTGCAGATAATAGACGTCGATCGTTCCGAGCCCGAGGTTCGCTCGGCTCTGCGCTAGCTGGTGCGCGAGGAACTTCGGCGCCAGCGAATGGCCGCCACGCACCAGTTCGTCCGCCGTGAGTATTCCTGGTGCGAAAAGCTCCTTGTCCAGCCATTGCTCGTACGCGTCACGCGAGGCCGGTGGTTCGCCATCGAGAGCGACGTACCCACCCTTCGTGCAGACGACGAGTTCGTCGCGGCGCACGTCGCCAGCCGCGATCGCCTCCACGATGGCATGTCCGACCGCTCGCTCCGATCGCTGGCAGCGATAGTTGCTTGCCGTGTCGATGACGTTCACGCCGGAGTTGATCGCCGCGTGGACGCTCATCCGGTATCGCTCGTCCTCGGCATCCGTGCAGTCGCCGAGATACGAGCCGATCCCCAGTGCGCTCACCGTCAGCTTTCGCGGAAAGTGCCGTCGAAAGTCCTCGTGGCGCTCGGCGACGCGCGCGATGAAGCGCCGAGTCCCCGTTGTGGTCGCTTGGAGCGCATCGCGGCCTGAGGCCGCTTTTGCGGGAGGAGTGAGGCTGGCCGAGCTATCGACCGGCGGCGTTGTCGTGGGTCGAGACATGAACCGCTGACGCTATGCGGCGCGGCTCGCGAGGGCAAGGGCGCAGGGTATGCGGATGTATGTACGGAAACCGGCACTCCGGCGGCTTTGAAGGCGAGCGCGAGTGCGGCTAGATTCCTCGTCCCGGGCCAGCAGTCACGGCCGCGGTGCAGGAAGCATATTTCTCGTCCGCGCGGTTCGATGAAGTTCGTCGTCGCGCGATGTCTGCCGTCATTTCGAGCGTGGAGTCTGCAATGCCAGAATTTGGCGCATGGGCGCACCGGTGGTGGATGCCGGTTTTGTTCATCATCGTCGCCGGACACATCACCAACGTCTGTGTCACACTGTTCCTCCATCGCGCGCAGACACATCGCGGCGTTCGCTTCCACGCCATCGCCTCCACTCCGATGCGCGTGTGGCTCTGGCTCACGACGGCCATTGTGACCAAGGAGTGGGTCGCCTGCCATCGGAAGCATCATGCGTTTGCCGACCGCGAGGGCGATCCTCACAGTCCGGTCATGGAAGGGCTGCGCGAGATCATGCTCAAGGGCGCGTTCTACTATCGCAAGGCCGTGAAGCAGCCCGGCATCCTGGAGAAGTACGGCCGAGGCACGCCGAACGACTGGCTCGAGCGATACGTCCTTTCGCGCTTCAGCTTCGCCGGTGTCTTCCTCATGCTGGCCATCGACATCTATTTGTTCGGCCTGTTCATCGGACCCGCCGTCTGGGGCATCCAGATGATCTGGATCCCGCTCTGGGCCGCTGGGGTCATCAACGGCATCGGTCACGCGCTCGGGTATCGCAACTTCGAAGTGAAGGACGAGAGCCGGAACATCACGCCCATCGCCATCTGGCTCGGCGGCGAGGAGCTCCACAACAACCATCACGCCGACCCGAAGAGCGCCACGTTCAAGGCGCGCTGGTTCGAGCTCGACATCGGATGGATCTACATTCGCGCGCTCAAGCTGTTCGGCCTCGCGAAGATCGAATACGCGCGCAACTACGGCTCGGCAGCGAAGCGCAAGGACGAGCTGGCAGTGGATGCTGCGGTGTAGATTTCACCAGCAGCACCTTTACGAGAGGTTTCCAGAATGCCGGCCACCGTCACATGCTCCCGCTGCGGTCAGACGCGCGCGGGATTCGAGCGTCCGCCCTTTCCAGGCCCCATCGGCGCCCGCGTCGTCGAGTCGATCTGCACGGACTGTTGGGGCCTGTGGCTCAAGCAGCAGACGATGCTGATCAACCACTATGGACTCAACGTGATGGATCCGCAGGCGCGGAGCTTCCTCACGAAGAACATGGAAGCGTTCCTGTTCAAAAAGGGCGGCGAGGAGGACGTGGATACGTCCAAGCAGGGCACCATCGCATGGTGACGCAGGTCGGTCGCGCCGCTCGCCGCACCACACTCGGCGCGCTGACCCTCGCCATCGCGGCCTGCGCAACCGGCTCAGGCCAGGCGATCGCGGTTCGCGGAGCCACCAGTGACGTCGCGTGGGCCGATTCAGTCCTCACCACGCTTTCGCTGCGCGACAAGGCCGCCCAGATGGTGTGGCCGTGGATCCTCGGCGATTACACCGCGGTCGACAACGCGGCGTGGACACGCGTCGAGCGAATGATTCGCGAACAGAAGCTCGGCGGCGCGATCATCTCCGTCGGCGGCCCCATCGACATCGCGGTCAAGACGAACGCGCTTCAGCGCGCCGCCGGCCTGCCACTACTCATCGGCGCAGACTTGGAGACCGGAGCCGCCTTCCGTGCGCGTGGCGGCTACTTCATTCCCAACGCCATCGACCTCGGCGGCGCAACGGCCTTCCCGTATCAAATGGGCCTTGGCGCAACGCGCGACACCATGCTCGCCTACGAGATGGGCCGCATCACGGCACTCGAGGGGCGCGCGCTTGGGATTCACATGGCGTTCGCGCCGGTGCTCGACGTCAATAACAACCCGAAGAATCCGGTCATCGCCGCACGCTCCTTCAGCGAAGATCCACAGCTCGTCGCACGGATGGGGCGCGCGCTCATCCGCGGCATTCAGGAAAACGGGATGCTCGCCACCGCGAAGCACTTCCCCGGGCACGGCGACACCGAGCAGAACTCGCATCTCGAGCTCGCGCGTGTCGACGCATCGCGCGCACGGCTCGACAGTGTCGAGTTGCTGCCCTTCCGCGAAGCGATCAAGGCCGGCGTCAGCGGTATCATGACGTTTCACGGCTACCTGCCAGCGCTCGACACCGTTCGCACCGCAGCGACGCTCAGCCCGAAGATCATGCTCGACCTGCTGCGCAAGCAGATGGGCTTCCAGGGCATTCTCGTCACCGACGCGCTCGACATGAACGGTGTGCTCGGCAAGGCGACGATGGGCGAGGTGACGCAACAGGCCGTCGCCGCCGGGAACGACGTGTTGCTGATGCCCACCGATGTCACGGCGGCCATCGACGCCGTGGTCTCCGGCGTGAGCTCAGGCCGCTTTACAGAAGCACGCGTCGATTCATCCGTTCGGCGGTTGCTCGTCGCGAAGCGTCGCATGGGTCTCGATCGTAACCGGTTCGTGGACGTCGAGAAGGTTCGCAGCATCGTCGCCGACAGCGCCAACCTCGTACCGGCACGGATTGCGGCCGAGCGCGCAATTACGCTGGTTCACGATTCGCTCGGAATGATTCCACTCGGTCGCCTTGCACGGACGACCCGAGTCGTGAGTTTCACCATCGCTCCCCGGGCAGAGCTGAGTGCCGGTGCAACGTTCAACAGCGAGCTGCAGCGACAGTTCCCACAACTGCGCACGCAGGTGATGACGCCTGAGATTGTGTTCGACGCGACGGCGGGCGCGGCATCTGGTGGAACGGGTACGTATGTAGCGAGCCCAGTGCCTCGCCTGCTTCCTGCCATCATCGACAACGCGTTGCGCGCCGCTGAAGGGTCCGACATCGTCATCGTGTCGTCGTACTTTGGTGCGAGCACGAGCACAGCGACAATGGCCGCGACTGGCGGTCTTCCTGAATTGATCGACGGCATGCAGAAGGCGGGACGCAAGGTCATCCTTGTTTCATTCGCCAATCCGTATTTGCCGCAAGGACTTCCGGCGACGCCAGTGTTCCTCGAAGCGTGGAGTGCCTCTCCGTTGTCGCAGCGCGCTGCGGCTCGCGCGTTGCTCGGACTTGCTCCGATTACTGGCCAGCTTCCTATCACCATTCCGTCAGTCGCTCCATACGGTGCTGGATTGCGTCGCGACACGGTGCCGGTACTCACACCCTGATCGTCGCGCTAAGAACCGTCACGATGTTCGCGCCGGACTGTATCTAAATTGATCGGCCACTTCGTCCGTTGACGATGCAAAGCGATTCCTGTATATCACGCTTTCACTCGACGGGCGACTTTCGGAGCATTTTGTTACTATTTCCGCCCGCTGGACTGGAACGCCCTTGACATTGGTGTCGAATTGTTACTAATTCGCGCCACATGCGTGACCGTCCTTCCATGCCAATCAAAGCTGCCGTCCGTCGGACGACGCTTGCCGTGGACGTCGTGGTTCTCTCCCCTCGAACCGATGCTTTGGCTGTGCTGCTCATTCGTGCGCCCGCGAGCGCGCGTGAGCGGTGGTCATTGCCATGGGATGCGCCGCAGCCTGGCGAGGGTCTGGAGGACGCGGCGGCCCGGATCACGAATGCCGTGCTCGGTGCCGCCCCGGCGTACTTCGAGCAGGTGGGTGCGCTGAGCGACGGAAAGCGGCATCCCGGCGATGCCGACGTCTCGGTGGGCATTGCCGTCCTGTCGCCGGCTGGAGTCGGGTTGCCGATCGAGGACGCCGAATGGTTCCCGCTTGCGTCGCTCCCAGCACTCGCGCCTCGGCATCGCACCATCGTCGATCGCGCGGCAGCCGTTGTCCGCCAGCGTGTGGACCAGTCGCCGCTCGCGTTCCGTCTGTTGCCGCCCACCTTCACCCTCAGCGATCTACAGGGTGTCTACGAGCTGCTTCTCGGCAGGCGGCTGCACAAGGCCAGCTTCCGGCGTGCGCTTCAGGCGAGCTATCTCGTGGAGCCGACCGACGAATGGCGGAGTGAGGGCCGCGGCAGGCCCGCGCAACTCTTCCGCTACGCTCCGAAGAAGCGACGCGGCGCCCGGCGCGGCGTTCGTTTCGACCTCTTCACGGAGTAGGCCGGCGCTCCTCGGCGGTTTTGTGTGGTTTTTCCCGAACGTGCCGATACTCCCAACAGAAAAGTGAAAGTGGCGCCAAGGTGCCACGGCGGGTCGAATATCCGGGATTTGGCATCGTCGTACCGGGCCGAAAGCCCTATTGCGTTTTGGCACATTAGTCGCAATATGTTCATTAGGTCCAATCTCGGGGCGATTGATGCTCGACTACCTGGACGGATTGTGCGCGGCGCTATTGGCACGAAACGGAACGGAGATACGGCGGTTACTCCGCCATCCGCTCGCGCGTGCCTTGCCGCGACGCGTGCGCGAGGAGGGCTACGCCATCGCACGGGCGGGCCCGGAGAGTCTTCGCGCCCCCGTCCACACCCTGCACTTCTACCATCAGACGCTCCATCTGCTTGGTGCCCGCACCGCAGTCGCGCGGGCCGATGCACCGGGCGGAGAGCGCAACGGCACTGACGGCCGGCAGATCGAGATGCCGCTCCGCGCTGCCGGTGGTTGATCCGCTAGTCGACGCGACTTGTCGGCTGCTGCCGACGTAGCACCCGCCGAGCGATCGCCGCGTTGTCCCGTGCGATACGAAAAAGCTCGGCCACGACGACAGTCGGGTCGTCTCCCTCCACCTCCTCTACGACGACAGGGTCCTCGTGCGGCGTCGCTGGCGTAGGGGAGCGCCGCTCCATGACCACCCGTCCTCGCAGGTAGTCCGCGCTGGCCTGGTCGATCCCGGCCTCGAGGAGCTCGACGCGCACATATCCTCCGCCGGGCATCGGCCGGGTGTAGAGCGGCTCCGATATCCTGGATTCACGCCTGCTGCTTTCGGCGGCTCCCTGTACCTGTTCGTACATTCTCGCCTCCACTGCTACCGCGTTTGGTCGCTCGCTGCGTCTTCTTCGTCGCCGGCGCGCCGTCGAGCACCTGTTCCAATGCGATCAATGCATTTCGTAGCGTCCTTGCTGTAGGGCACGCGCCGAGTGCATCTCCCCAGAGATCGCCCGTGCGCGCGACGCGGGCGGGCATCGTGCGCAACGTGAACGCCGAGGGCCGCAGCTTCGACGTGAGCTCCTTCTCGCGCAGCGGCGCTGAAACGGTGGCATCGTCCCTCGCGCGGACGCTGTATGCGCATGCCATGCTCTTGCCGCGCGCGTTCTGCATCGCATCGACATAGATCGTCCCCTTGGGCCGCGCGCCTTTCGAGCGCCGAACGGTCGCGAGATCCGGACGGTGCGCCACGGCTGCCCGCGCAATCAGCTGCGCAAGTTGGGCGGACACATCGTAGGTGGTACGGGCGGGAAGCGGAATGACGAGGTGAATCCCGCGCGAGCCCGACGTTTTGACAGCTACCGGCACACCACACTGTTCGGCAATGGCGCGCACGTCTCGCGCCAATTCGATCACACTCGTGAAGGGCACACCTTCGCCCGGATCGAGATCGATCAGGCAACGATCCGTTGCCTCGAGGTCGGGGAGCCGAGAGAGCCATGGATGCACTTCGATTGCGCCAAGCTGCACGGTGTACAACATGGTGAGGAGGTCGCCTCCAATGATACGGGGCTTTGGTCCCTCATCAACCGTCTTCAGCGTCTCGACGCGGACGGCGTCCGGCACATGCGGCCCAGCGTTCTGCTGAAAAAATACCTGTCCGCCGACGCCGTCGGGGAAGCGCTTGAGGACCAAAGGTCGACCATCCACATGCGGCTGCAAAACCGGCCAGATGCGCGCATAATAGCGCATCAATGCCCCTTTGGTGTCGTCAGTTTTGGGAAAATATGTTTTACTAAGGCTTGAGACGTGTAGCTTCTTCCCACGGCCGAAGTCGACCTCGCCGTCGCCGTCATCGTCTTCGATTGCCTCGAGCTGTGACTCCACGTCGGTGCTCACACGTTCGAGCGCGCTCGTTCGCAGCGTGGGAGTTATGCTTCAAAAAGGGGCAAAACGAATGCCCATTGGCGTGAGTCCCGGTCGTCGGGACCCAACACTTGGAAAATGCCTCGCCTGCGTTCGAGCGATGCGGAATTGCCTGCCCTGATCAGCGAACATTGCCGCCCGGGGCCAACGCACGAACGCCCCAGCTATCATCCCCAGGGCGTTCGTTCGTTCGACCTACCGACAGGTCGCGCCGCAACATGGGGACGGAGAGATCAGCCAGCCTTGGTGACGTCTGCAGCTTGCGGTCCCTTCTGCCCCTGCACGATTTCGAACTCGACCTTGTCTCCCTCGGCCAGCGACTTGAATCCGTTTCCCTGGATGGCGCTGAAGTGCACGAAGACGTCTGGGCCGCCCTCACGCGAGATGAAACCAAAGCCCTTCGCGTCGTTGAACCACTTCACTGTTCCGTTGA
>JBDSML010000274.1:0-7729 GCA_039915865.1 Gemmatimonadaceae bacterium
TCCACGGACACACCTCCTGACAGATGTCGCACCCGTAGATCAACTCCCCAATCGGCGCACGCAGCTCGACGGGAATCTCCTCCTTCAGCTCGATCGTGAGATACGAGATGCACTTCGTCGCGTCGAGCTGCCGCGCTGCAATCAGCGCATCCGTCGGACACGCATCGAGACATCGCGTACACGTCCCGCAGCGATCCGCCTCGAATGGCGCATCTACCTCCAACTCGAGATCCAGCACCAGCGCGCCGAGGAAGAAAAACGATCCCAACCCGGGGTTCAACAGGTTCGTGTTCTTGCCGAACCAGCCGAGCCCCGCGCGACGCGCGAGATCGCGCTCCAGCAAGGGCCCCGTGTCGACGTACGGCTTGCCGAGGATCTCCCGGCCAACATCCGTCTCGAGCCGCTGATGAAGCGACCGCAGCTTCGCGTCGATGACGTCGTGATAGTCGAGCCCCCGCGCATACCGCGCCACCGGACCACTCGGCTCACGCCCGCCGTAGTCCAGCGCCACGACGATCGCATGCGTCGTCCCCGGCTTCGCCCGGCGCGAGTCGCGGCGCTTCGCTGCACCGCGCTCGAGGTAATGCATCTCGCCTGCGTGTCCCGCACCGATCCACGCATCGAATGCGTCCGCTGTCTCCACGGGCCCAAGCGCCGCGATGCCGACGAGATCGAACCCCAGCGCAAACGCATGCGCCTTCGCCAACCGCGCCAGCTCGCTCGGCGAATGGGTCGCCGCGCTCTGCTCGGGCGACGTCAGCGCAGTCACGGCTTCCGCACGGCCCATCGCGCATACCGCTCGACGTCGGCGGGCGGCGGAACCGCGTCGTCCTCACCGTACGCGGTGTGCATGCGCCAGCGGACATAGTCGGTGGCAGGCAGCGGCAAAAACGGAAAACGACGCCACCAGTTCCGCCGCCGGAATCGCCACGCCACCCGCAACAGCGCGGACGCCGTGGCTGGATGACGAACCGCGCGCAGTGCGAGGTGAAGGGAAAGTCGGGACCACCGCATTGGCGGAAGATAGCTCCGGCCCCTTTTCACGCCGAATCACCGCGAGGTGACCGGCCAGTGACGCCGGCTGGCGATTCTGGCGCATCCCTTTTCGGAGCAACCATCCCGTGCGCCACATCAGTGCCGCAACTCTCGCCCTTTTCGCGCTCTTTGCCGACACACCCCCAGTCTCCGCACAGGCGTCCGAGCTACAGCCAGGCGCTCGCGTGCGGGTTCAAGCACCCGGCTTCGTCGCGGGATGGTTCGAAGGCACCATCCTCGCACGTTCTGCGGATACGCTGGTCGTCGGCGGACCGAACGCGAACCCAGTGCACGTGCCCTTCGCCCGCATTTCGGCACTGGAAATCAGCCGCGGCTCGAGTCGCGGCGACGGTGCCATCCGCGGAATGAAATGGGGCGTGCCAATCATGGCCGTGTTCGGCGTCGCCCTCGCCGCGACGGGCGGTGAGGGCGGCAACTGCTCGACCTGCGATGTGGATTTTAGTGACGGCGTCAAAATCACGGCGCTCTTTGCCCTGTCCGGAGCGTTCTACGGCGCGGGCATCGGTGCCATCGTCGGACGCGAACGCTGGGACCAGTTCGACCTCGCATCGCGCACGGCACTGCACGTCGGACGCGGTCGCATCGGTCTGGCAGTTGGCTTCTAGACGAATGACTCCCCATCCATCCGCGACGGCGCCGCTATGCCAAGCGCCGCCAGCGTACTCGCGAACACGTCCGTCGTTCGGCGCGGAATCGTCCTGACGGGACGATTCGTCAACAGCGGCACGAGCATGTGATCGCGATGCAGCGCACCGTGTGAGCTTCGGTGCGGGATCGGCTCGTAGCGCGACCGAAAGTCCCAGCCTGGCGTCGCCGAGAGAATGATGTCGCCCGAACGGGCCGCGCCGGACAGCGTAGCGATCTGCACGATCGCATCGGGATAATTGCTGTCGCGCAGCGCATCGTACGTCTCGTCGGCGCTGCCCGACACATCGGCGCCAACCGCGAGTGGATCACCGGTGCCGCGAACGTATCGAAACACGTCGTCGTCACGCTCCACGAAGGCGTTGCCGCGCGCGGCGCTTCGCACCTCGCAGCGGCGTTCGGAGTGCGGCACCATCAGCAAGTCCACCGCCTCCCGCGCCAACAGCATCTCCGCCAACGCACTCCACCGCTTCGACAAGCTCGGCCACCATGGACGCTCACGACTCTCGAGCTCCACGTAGACATGCGCCATCGCGTTACCGCTCACCATCACGGCGACGTCCGGTGCGATGCCCGCCGACCACGGATGCGCCACCGTGCGCGCGCCCGTGGACGCGACGACACCGGCGAGATCCTCGTGCCAGCACACCTCCGAATGTCCGTGATCGCTCACGATCCAGAGATGCGTGTCGTCCCAGTAGCCTCCGCGCTCCGCATCGTCGCGAATGCGGCCGGCCGCCTCATCGACGATGTGCAACGCATCTCGCACGAGCGCACTCTCATGTCCCTGCGCGTGCGACGCCTTGTCCACACCGGTGAACGCAGCAAACGCATAATCGGGCCGATCCTCGCGCACTCGGCGCGGAATCACCTCGAGCACCTCACGATCGACGTCGAGCCACTGCTCGGCGCGTCCGCGAAAGTGCGTCAGCGCCACGCGTAGCGCCGAACGGGGCGTGAGCGTGCCCAGTCGGCGTGATGGAGGCAGGCCGCGCGTGACGACGCTCAACGCCGCAACACTGTTCGGCACGAGCTCGAAGATCGTCGGAGCATCGGGCGCAAGGTCGTCGTTGATCTTGCCGAACTGGTACCCGACGTAGCTCCGTGCGTAGTCTGGCCAACCGCACGCCGTCCGTGCGCGATCGTACCAGCGGAGTGCAGGCACTCCGATCGGTCCGGGAAAGCGCCCGACGAGGAATGGCGTGTATGCCGGACCTGTGACCGAGGGAAACACCGTCGTCACCGCATGCAGGCCCCCCTCGTCTCGCAGACGAGAGAGCGACGGCAGGTCGGCGAGGTCGCCGTCGAGCGCGTCGAACCGGGCCCCATCGGCGACGAGGACGACTACCGGCACGCGGTGGGTATGAACGGCATCGGCGAACAAAAGCAGGCCGTACGCACGAGAGCAAGCTTGGGCCTGGTAATCGCTGGCGCGTTGACCCGTCCTGCGACTACACTCCCGAATGGCCACTCGCAAAAACGGCAAGGCTCCGACGAAGAACAAGGGTGCGACTCCTTCCCCGGAGAAGAGGGTTGCTGCTCCCGCGTCCGTATCCAAGGCACGCTCACCGCGCACAGCAACCGGAAAGCGCGGCAATCCCGCGCAGTTGGCCGTCGCCCAAGCGGAGGCACAGGAGGGCCTTCGCGAGCGCACCGAAGAAGGGCACCGCGCCGCGGGACGCACACCGCCCTCACAGGTGTCCAGGAAGCGCAGCGCTGGCGCGACGCGGAAGATCGACGACGACCTCCGCGACTTCATCGGCCCCGTCACCGAGGACGGAAAGCTCCTCCAGGGACCCGGCGCCGCCGGTATGCACGAACGCCGCGACTTCCGCAGCACCGACACGTGGCGCGTCATGCGCATCATGGGCGAGTTCATCGAGGGCTTCGATAACCTCGCCACCGTCGAACGCGGCGTCTCCATCTTCGGCTCCGCGCGCACCGCGCCCGACGATCCGCAATACCTCGCGGCCCAGGAGACCGCTCGCCTCCTCGCTGTCGCTGGCTTCTCGATCATCACCGGTGCAGGCCCCGGGATCATGGAGGCAGCCAACAAGGGCGCCAAGGCGGGCGGCGGACGCTCCATCGGCTGCAACATCGAGCTGCCCTTCGAGCAGGGCGCCAACCCCTACGTCGACACCCTGGTCAACTTCCGCTACTTCTTCGTGCGGAAGACGATGTTCATCAAGTATTCCAGCGCCTTCATCATCTTCCCCGGCGGCTTTGGCACGCTCGACGAAGCGTTCGAGGCGCTGACGCTCATCCAGACGGGAAAGATCTACCAGTTTCCCGTCATTCTCTTCGGCCGGCACTATTGGGCCGGACTCCTGCGCTGGCTCCAGTCTCGCGTGCTGGCCGAACGGAAGATCTCTCCGGGTGACATGGATCTCCTCCTGCTCACCGACGATCCGGCGGAAGCGGCACACGCCGTCATCGAAGCGTACAACGCGGCGAACGACATTCCGAAAGCCGACGTTTAGTCATCCCGTCATCCCGTATCCCGTCATGGCAAGCAAGAAGAGCAGCAAGAAGGAGGAGGCGCGCGAGCGCGGTGGGTTCAAGGCGAGCCGCCACGCCGCGCCTACGACGAAGGCGTCCGCCTCCGGCAACAAGAGCGAGCAGAAGCGCGCCGCCGAAGCGCGCGAGCACGCTGGTGAACAGCACACCGCACACGAAGGCTCCCGGTTCCTGCAGGGCGGACGCATCGCGCCGCGCCGCATCGATGGCACCGAGACGGCGGCCGACCTCATCGACGCAACCTTCCTCGCCTATAACGGCGCCCGTCTCCGTGAAGCCTGCCAGCTGTTCACGCAGAAAATGCTCGAGCCGGACGTCACCGTCGGCATGACGCTCACCGGCGCACTCACGCCCGCTGGACTCGGCATGGCGGCGCTCATCCCGCTCATGGAATCCGGCTTTGTCGACTGGATCATCTCCACCGGCGCGAACCTCTATCACGACGCGCACTTTGGCCTCGGTCTCTCGATGCACCGCGGCAATCCCGGCGCGAGTGATACCGTGCTGCGCGAGGAAGGCATCGTCCGCATCTATGACATCTTCTTCGACTACGATGTGTTGCTCAGCACCGACGCCTTCTTCCGGAAGATCGTGCAGGGGGCCGAGTTCCAGCGTGCGATGAGCAGTGCGGAGTTCCACGCGCTCTGCGGCAAGTACATCCGCGAGCGCGAGAAGGCGCTCGGCATCGGCAACAAGTCGCTGCTCGGCGTCGCATACGAGTGCGGTGTGCCCATCTACACGTCGTCGCCCGGTGATTCGTCGATCGGCATGAACATCGCCGCGCTCGCCCTCGAGGGAAACAAGTGCGTCATCGATCCCAACGCCGACGTCAACGAGACAGCGTCGATCGTCCTTGGCGCCAAGCGAAAGGGTGGCAAGAGTGCCGTCTTCATCTGCGGCGGCGGCAGCCCCAAGAATTTCATGCTCCAGACCGAGCCGCAGATCCAGGAAGTCCTCGGCATCGACGAGAAGGGGCACGACTACTTCCTGCAGATCACCGATGCGCGCCCGGACACCGGCGGACTCTCCGGCGCGACGCCGGCCGAGGCCGTGAGCTGGGGCAAGATAGATCCGGACCGTCTGCCCGATGCCGTGGTCTGCTACCTCGACAACACGGTGGCCCTGCCATTGATCACGGCCTACGTCCACGCGCGTCACAAGCCGCGCAAGCTGAAGCGGCTGCTCGACAGGCGTGAGGCAAACATGAAGGTACTACGCGACGAGTTCGCCAAGGCGAGTGGCGTGCCGCACGAGCCTGCCCAGACCGACGCAAAGCTTCCCATGCACCGCTAACCACATTGGAGTCTCGATGACGATTGCCGAGTTGCTGCTGCCGGAGTGGGACATCGAGATCACGACGACGCGCACGGTGCTCGAGCGCGTCCCCGACGGTCGCGGCGAGTGGAAGCCGCACGAGAAGTCGTTTCCGATGGCGCATCTCGCGCAGCTGGTGTCGATGATGCCGGCGTGGGTTGCCGCCGTAACCGAGCTGACGGAGTTCGACATCGCGCCGAAGGACGGGCCACAGGCAGCCGGCTACGCCATTCAGAAAACGGAGAAGTTGCTGTCGGATTTCGACACGAACGCCGCCGAAGGTCGCGCCGCCATCGCACGTACGACAGACGAAGCCTTTCAGGTGCTATGGACCATGAAGGCCGGCGGCGTGACTCAGATGGTCGTGTCGCGCCACCTGGCGCTCAGGACGTCGGTCATCAACCACCTCGTGCACCATCGTGCGCAGCTGGGACTCTACCTGCGCATGGTCGACGGAAAGGTTCCGAGCATCTACGGACCCACCGCCGATACCAGGCAGGGCTAGACGCTCGACAGGTCCGTTCCTCGGCTCGTGCGTGAGGGACGGACCTGCTCGACGCGTGACTGACGGGTGTGTTACTGGCCCGTGGACGCCGTGAGACGATTCGCGTCCGGATTGGCCGGCGTCTCGATCACGAACACCACACGACGATTCAGCTCAGCGCCCGGCTGGTCGCCAGACGCCGCCGCCTTCACCAGGCGCGTCTTGCCATACCCGATCGCGTTCACCAGCGACGGATCGACGCCCTTGCCACTGACGTACTGCTTCACCGCCTCCGCGCGACGCTGCGAGAGCATGACGTTGTAGTTCTTGCTGCCCTTCGGATCCGCGAAGCCCTCCACCGTCACGTGCGCGCCCGGGTAGTGCTTCTGCACCACGCTGGCGAAACGATCGAGCGCCGCCATGTCCGACCGGCGGACCGACGCATCGTTGTATCCGAAGTGCACCGGAAAGGCGAACTGCAGCCCTTGGGCGACGTCGGCGATCTTCGCGCCGAACTCGGTGCGAAGACCGTTGAGGTCCGTGCGCAGCGACGCAAGCTCACGTTGCGTGTTCGCATTCGCCTCCACCTGCGCGCTGTCGGCCGCCAGGCGTGCCGTACGCTCACTCTCCAACGAGACACGCTGTTCATCCAGCCCTCGACGAAGCGCACCCTTCGTGGCGCACCCGGTGAGCGTGAAGACAGCCGCCGTACCGACAATAATTGCTCGTGCCTGCATCTTCATCGCAAACTCCACTGTTGGGGGATCAATTTCTGGTAGATGCGATGCCAAAAACATACCTGTCCGGGCGGCCAGTATGTTTGATTCAAAACTTAAATCACTTCAACACATGAACTTATAACTGTCCAGTCGGCCAGCATATCACATCATTTTTGTGATTTATGTCACACCGGCCCCGTGACCGCCGCCGTTTCCCGGAGCACCGCCCTCACCAGTGAAGTCTTCGAGTACTCACCGGCGCTTACCCACCCCACCAACGACTCCGCACCGAGCACACGCTGCCGAATCTCCCGAACGCTGGCGCCCACACTCGCGAGGCGGCGAATCTCACCCATCGTTTCCTCCATCCACGCGATCTTCGCGCGGAGTACCAGCACCGGATGCTCCACCACGCCGCGATGCGCGTCCAGCAGCAGCCTTGGTTCCAGGGCCAGCACCGTCCGCAGGCTCGCCAACAACGTCGATGGCGACTCGTGTTCGTGCGCGACCCGCACCTTTACACCGAGAAAGAGGTCGCCACTCGCGACGATGCCACGCTCCGCATCCCAGACGACTTGGTGATCCTTCGTGTGCCCAGGCGTCGCGACGATCCGAAGCGGCGCGGGATCGAACGTTCTCACCGCCGCCGTCAGCCGATGCGGCCGACCCCAGATGCTCCATCGATAAAAGGCGATATGCGGGTGCGCGCGGAGTGTCGCCTCGCAGTCGGGATGCATGCACAGCGGTAGCCCCATCTCCGCCAGCGCCGGCGCGTTGCCCGAGTGATCCTCATGCCAATGCGTGACGATGGCCCCTCTGGGCGCCATTGCGCGCACCGCACTCCTCAGCTCGCGCCCGACACGCGGAAATCCCGCATCCACGAGAACGTCCCGCAACAGGTAGGCGCTGACTTCGTATCCCGCAGCCCGCCCCTGCCAATTGCTGAGCGCCACTCGCTGCACACCAGGCTCGACCTGCTCGATTCGGAGTGTCA
>JBDSML010000282.1:0-48257 GCA_039915865.1 Gemmatimonadaceae bacterium
CGTGCCGCTCTCTATCGTCCTCTTTCGCCTGCGACGTGTGCTCCGGCTCGGATACGGGCGCGACGACATCCTCGCTGGGCTCCGCGTGGGATTCGAGCGTCGGCGCGAGGAGTTTCTCTATGAGTTCGGTGCCGAGCCGACGACGCGCGAAAAGCTGTTCCGCGTCGCGAGCCTGACGAGCGGCGCGGTCGCGCTGGTGTCGGTGGCCACGCTCATTGCGACGCGCGGTACGTTCGTCGCGGTGGTCGCTCCCATCGCGGTGACGTCGATGTACATCGGCATCTTCACCACGGCATTCAGCCGGAAGTGGCGGCGGTTGCGCAGCGCCACGCAGTCGGGATGGGCCAGGTTCTGGTCCGACGGAGTGGGCGAGAAGCTCACGAAGCTCGCTGGCTATCGGTTGGGCCGTCGCGCCATCCCGGCTGATCGACCCACCGAGCTCGCGATCGCGATGAACGCCGAAGCGATGTTCGACGCACTTCCACGCGAGCAGCGCGACGCACTCGGCGACGTGCCCGCGTTGCTGCACGAGCTGGAAGCCCATGCACGTGTTGCACGTGCACGCATCGACGAGCTCGCCGCGGGTATCGCGGAAGCGCAGCATGGTCGCGGTGCACAGCGGGGCGCGAGCACGTCGCGGCAGGATACGCTCGTCGCCGATCTCACCGAACGTCGCGCGCGTGCCGAAGAACGACTGTCAGAACTGGTCACGGCGCTGGAGAATGTGCGGCTCGATCTCCTGCGTTTGCGTACGGGCGGCGGATCGGTGGAGGGCGTCACGCGCGACATCGCGGCGGCACGCGCGGTCGGCGAAGAGGCGGATCGCTTGCTGGCGAGTGGGCGTGAGGTAGAAGATGCGATTCGCTCGGTCGGGAGCGAGGCGCGATAGGCTAAAAAAACGCCACATTTCGAACATGACACGCCGTTGTGTCATCCGCTTTGACGCTTACGCCGTCATCGGCCTCGAGGTGACGCACTCGGGCGTCATCCGTCGTATATACGTCGTCACCGGGGAATCATTTGTTTCGCGAGCGACGCACGCGGCCTCTTCCGCCGCTCCCCACACACCGCCGCCCGCCTGATGACGCCCGCCGACGCACTGCCTCCCGTTAGTCATCCGATGCGCACCGAGCTCCTGCTCAACGAGCCGTTCGCGCTCGACGCCGAACGGATTCGTGATGCGCTCGCCAGTCGCGGCATTGCCAATTCTGACAAGACATGGATACGGTCTGGCGACGTCGTCACCTGTGCCATCCGCGGCGGTGAGATCCGCATCGAGCAGCAGTACGCACCATTGCCAGGAATCAGCGACGAACAGCTCGAGGAAGCAGCGACGTGGTGGGACGCATTGGGCGTCAAGAACCACGTGAACGTCATCGAGGTGATAGTTGCGTCCGGTGAAGTCTCCGCCGCGATGGTCGCGCGCATTCTCGTGCGGCTCACTGCTGCGCTCATCGACCTTACCGAGGGAAGCTCTACCGACGTCCTCGGCGTACGCGTGAGCAGGACGCGCCTGCTCCCAGCCGCGTTCGTCCAGCATCACGCGCGCATGGATCCGTCACTCGGCGTGCTCGTCGGTTTCCACGTGGGAGATCCCGAGCAGGGCTACGTGCTTCGCTCGAGCGGACTGCCGGAGCTCGGCCTCCTCAACGTCGAAGTGACGGAATCGGATCGCGACCTGCAGGAGACGGCGGCGATGATGCAGCACTGGGTCATGCAGATGCTCACGACGGGCGCTGCGCTCGAGAGCGAGACGACGGTCGGCGGCGCGGGTCAGCGCGTGGACGTGCGCCACACGCCGGCGAGCGGGGGTGGCGAGACCGTCGTCAATCTCGCGTTCGCCGCAGAGCAGGGCGACGTCGCGCTTCCACCGACCGAGAGCGTCACGTGCCCGAAGTGCCTCAAGCAAGTCGACGCGGAAGTCATGCACATGGGGTTCGTGAGCATTCTCGTCGCGTGTCCGGCGTGTGGCGAGGGACCGGTCGCGCTGCTCGAGGCGATGGTCGAAGCCGCCGCCGGCGGAGAAGTCACGGTGACGCTCGAGAGCGATGACGCGGTGCTGCTGGCGACGCTACTCGCCGAGCACGCGCCGCAGTTCGACACCGTAGTCGAAGCGTCGGACTATCTGCGTGAGCATTACGACGGAAAACGTGTCGAGGTGAAGATGCCACGCGTGCTCGCCACGAAGATGTACAGCGACGCCGAGGACAATCACCCTTCGGTGCGTGTGAGCTCGGACGAGGCACTCGGCCGCATGAATCCCACAGGGACGATGTTCACGTCGCCGACGGCGGACACGGCGATGCAGGATGCCATTGCTGCAGCCAGGGCGTCAATTGGACAGTTCTGCTCGCGGCTGGAATCTCCGCAGCCGGGCGACGACGCATTCGGCGTGAAGTTTCCGTTCACGGATGGCGATGAGGTGGAGCACATGTGGATCTCCGACATCCGGCGCGAGGCGGACGAATTCGTCGGCACGCTGGAAGCGGATCCGCAACTCGTACGCAATGTCGTGAAGGGAAGCCAGGTTCGGGTTTCCGCGGCCGGGATTTCCGACTGGGCCTTCGGCAACGACGGTTCGATGTACGGGAACTACACGTTGCGCGTCATGCTGCCCACGCTGCCGAAGCACATGCGCGACGCGTTGCGGGGTCGGCTCCGTCCGCTGAATGTTTTGACGCCTTGATTGTGTTTTAAAGTCACAGCCGCCCGATCCGCTCGCCCATCCGCATCGTTCTCCCGATCTCCAGCGGTTCGATCGCCCCAGCCTCCTTCGAGCAGACGACGATGACAGTCGAGCCAAACTCGAAGTGCCCGAGCGCTCCCCCTGCGCTGACGGGCACCGGCGGCTGATAGCGCCGGCGTTGCACCTCTGCCCTCTTCGCATTGGTGTGCAGATCGTCGAATACGAGACGCGTCATTCCCACCATCGTGGCTCCGACGAACACCACCGCCACCACCCCACCGCCGGGCTGCGTCATCTCGACGACAATCCGCTCGTTGACCGCGAACAGGTCGGCGACGTGCGCGACCGCGAACACATTCACTGGCCATAGCTCGCCAGGGATGTACGTCGCGCCGACAATGTCGGCATCGACGGGCGAATGCACGCGATGATAGTCCTTCGGCGCGAGATAGAATGTCGCGAATGTGCCACCCTCCATCTTCCGAGCGAGGTCGTCGTCGCCGAGCAGCGCTGCGAGCGAATAGTTCCGGCCCTTGGCCTGTACGAGCGTGTCGTCCACGACGACGCCATACGCCCCCACCCCACAGTCGGCAGGCGACACGATTGCATCCGGCGCGACGACGCGCAGGCCGGGCTTCAGGCTACGCGTGAAGAAGGCATTGATGCTCGGATATTCTTCCAGCGGGAGCTCGGCCTGTTCAGGCAGCGCGCCGAAGATTCGCGCATAGCCGCGATAGACCGAGCCGCGAAGGGACCTTGGCACCGTGCGATTGGCTAGCCATCCCGCCGCCCGGCTCATCGCGTGCTTGGGCAGGACGGAGAGCAGCAGGATGAGCAGTCGCCCGAATAGCATCAGCGATGGGTCTCGAAGGGTGGGTGCATGCTCGAAAAGCTAGCGTGTCCACTCGAGGGCGACATGGACCGCTACGGCATACGCAGAAACTTTGCCGCGTTGTCGTGGAGGATGGCGCGCTTCTGCTCGGCGGTGAGGAAGTCGGCGTCCATGATCGCGTTCACGCCATCGCGCAACCGGCGAGCGCTGCCGTCGGATCCGAACATGATTCGCGACGCGAAGCCCGCATCCACCAGCTCGTGGAGATAGCGATAGTACGCCGGCCGTGGAATCGCGTACTGCAGCACCGAGACGTCCACGTAAAGCTGCGGATGCATGTACAGCATGTACGTCATCTCCTCGATGTACGGCCACGCGGCGTGCATGACGTACAGTCTCAGCTTCGGATGACGCACGAGCACAGTCTCGAGCAGACGCGGATCACCCGCGAGGCCCGCGTAGCGTGGCGACTTGCTTGGCGGAAAGCCGGGGCCCGGATACGCGACGCCTGGTGCGCCGATCCCGAGATGGATTCCCACTGGGATGTCCAGCTCCTCGGCCAGCGCGTAGTACGGTTCGAGACGCGGATCGTTCGGCGCGATGCCGAGGTACTGCGCGTTGATCTCGCCGAGTGCGCGGACGTCGCCGCGGCCGATCGCGGCGCGCAGCTCGGCGATGTCGGGAAATTCCTTCCCGTCGCCGAAGCAGGATACGCCGCTCGTCGGCGCCCGGCCGTTCTCGCAGGGGAATGTGAGTGCGGGAATCAGCTTCGATGGTGCGAGACGCCGTTCGTCGGCGAGGGAGGCATATGGACCGATGAAGATCGCGGCGCGCACGTTCAGCGTGTCCATGAGCGCGAGCATCGCCGCGGTGCCGGCGGTGCCGAGTGCGTGCATGTGCATGTCGATCACGGGCGGCGTTGTTGATTGGGCGGCAGCGCCAGCAGCGGTCAGATTCACGGCAATAGCGACAACGAGCGACGCACGGTGATAACGCCGCATCTGGAGATCAGATCACTGGTGGGAGGGCGAGCTCTCACATCCGACAGCACCAAACCTGACTTCGTTGCATCGGAAAACGCTTCGTTGACCTTTGACTTCCTCGTCACCGCGCCACACTGTAAGCGAGCCCAGCGAATCGATGGATCCGCCCGTGGGTATGACTCGAGCTCGACGCCGAGCCCATCGATCGCTTCCAACCGATTTTCCCTGTGGACTCCATGATCAAGCCCACTCGCTTCCTCAGCATCGCGGCCGTCGCACTCCTCTCTGCCTGCGGCTCTGACTCCGGTACCGGTCCCACCGCGACCGCCCCAGTCAACCTCGCGACCGCATTCAGCGAGATGAGTATACCCGGCCTTGCGACAGCAGCATCGCTCGCTGGCGGCGTCTCCACCCCAACGACGAGCAACCTGCCGGCGGGCTGCACCTACGTCGCGGTGTCGCAGAATTTCGTCTGTCCCGCGGTCGCCACCAGCGGCCTCACCGTTACGTCGAACTATTTCCTCCTCGATGCTGCGGGACATTCGATGTCGGCGTTCGACGCGAACACCGTCGCGGCCCTCCGCGTCCGGAACACCATCGCCGGCACGCTCAGCGTCAGCGGTGACAGCTATGCCATCGAAGGACAGCAGGACCAGACACTCACTGGCCTGCAGAGCTCGACGCACACGCTCAACGGCACCAGCACGCTGAACATGAGCGGTACACGCACAGGCGCAACGCTTCCGGGACCCTTCACGACGCACAGCACCACCACCATCAGCAGCCTGGTCCTTCCGGCGAACCTATCCACGAGCCGATATCCGGCCTCGGGCACGGTGGCCATCGACCAGACCACATCGTTGGCGGGCGGGTCGTCGATCTCATCGCGGCTCGTCATGACATTCAACGGCACCAGCAAGGTGGCGGTGACGCTGAAGGTCGACAACCTCTCGCTGCCGGGCTGCACGGTCGACCTCTCGAACGGGACGACGACCTGCGGCTAGCTGTGTCATGAGGCGCGCGACGAAACGTCCCTTCGACTCGCTCGTAGTACAGCCATGACGCAACCCTCCGGCGAATTCCTCGACTTCCAGGCCGCCCTCGCCGGAGAGTACTCCCTGCAGCGCGAGTTGGGCCGCGGAGGGATGGGGATCGTGTACCTGGCCCGCGACGTCCAGCTCGACCGCGACGTCGCCATCAAGGTGCTCCCGTCACACATGGCGCGGAGCGCCGAGTCGCGCGAACGCTTCGTGCGCGAGGCACGCACGGCCGCCGGCCTTTCGCACCCGAACATCGTCCCCATCCACCGCGTCGGCGAAGCGGGCGGCTTCGTGTTCTTCGTCATGAGCTATGTCGAAGGCGAGACGCTCGGCGAACGCCTGCGCGCGCGAGGCCCACTTCCGCCCGCGGACGCGATGCGTGTGATGCGCGAAGTCGCCTGGGCGCTGGCGTATGCACACGGCCGAGGCATCGTCCATCGCGACGTCAAGCCAGACAACATATTGCTCGAGGCGAGCACCGGTCGCGCGCTCGTCACGGATTTCGGGATCGCCCACAGCGGCACGCTGGATGGACCGATCACCGATCCGGGGCGCATCATGGGGACCGCACACTTCATGAGTCCGGAGCAGGCGGCGAACGAACCGGTCGACGGACGCAGCGATATCTACGGACTCGGCGTTGTCGGCTATCTCGCCGTGAGTGGACGTCTTCCCTTCGACTCGCCCAGCCTGCACGCGCTGATGGTGCGCCAGGCCACGGAGGCGCCGCCCAGCGTGATGCATGCCGCGCCCGGGCTGCCCTCGGCCCTCGCTGCGGCGATCGACCGGTGTCTCGCGCGCGAACCCGACGATCGATTCACCGATGGTGAGGCGCTGGCGTCAGCACTCGCGCCCATGACGGATGCGCGGCCTTCGCTTCCACCGACGTTGCGCGCGTGGCTCGGCGCACGGAACCCGCTGCTGCTGCCCTATCTGGCGTGGTCGGCGGCAGCTTCCGTCGCCACTGCGGGGAACATCTACGCTGTGGCAACCGGCAACCCGGGTTCGAGTCCGCGAGACGTCGTGCTCCTCCTCGGGGTGACATCGCTGCCGCTTCTTCCGATCGTCGGGTTCCACCTCAATCAGGCACGCCGGCAATTCCTTGCCGGACACACGCTCGCCGACCTGCGCTCGGCGCTCGAGGTCGCGCGGCGCGAACGGGCGGAGACCGAAGCGCTCGCGCGCAAGGACACGGAGGGCGCGTCGCATCGCGTCCTGCGGCTGGCCACAGTCGCGTCGACGACGTGGCTTGCCACCACCGTCGCGCTGGCCGCTCAGGGTGTGATCCATGAAAATCGCGGCGAGGCGCTGTTCATCATCGCGCCGGTACTCACGACGATGGTGCTCGGCGCGGTGAGCAATGCGCTCGACGTCCAGTTCATTCCAACGGCGATTCGCAACTGGTGGCAGACGGGAGTCCGCGATCGACTGTGGAGCAGTCGAGCTGGGGAATGGCTCGCGCGGAAGCTCGGTGCCCCTGAGCGCTCGCGTGCCGTGGGTGCCGGTGCGTTTCGCGCGACCGAAGCGGCACTCCGCGTCGCCGCGGGTGAGCTGTTTGCGGCTCTCCCGAAGGCATATCGCGAGCAACTGGCCGAGTTGCCGGCGACTGTCGCGGCGCTCGAGGCGCGGGCGGCGGAAGCACGCGCGGAGATCGACGAAATTGGGGCGCTCGTGCCGTCGGGTTCCGTCGGTGCCGATGTGCTGGAGACGAGACGCGGTGCGGCGTCGGCGCATTTGGCGGAGAGTGTCGCGGCGCTCGAGGGCATTCGCCTCGACTTGTTGCGCCTGCACGCCGGCGCGGGCGATCTCGCGCCGCTCACGACGTTGATCGATGCCGCGCGACTGCTTGGCGAGGATGTGAACCGACTCGCCGACGCGCGGCGAGAGGCTGATGGCGCTGCGGCTCCGCGGCTGCCCGGCGCGCGTCGCGTCGCGACGCCTGCCTGAGATCGGCGGCATATCGCGCAATCGTCGACATCGAGATAGCATTACACCGTTCACGGTGCGTTGGCCTTCATCGATGCGTAAAGACGATGCGCCCCATGTCAGCAATCGGCATCCTGTGTAGCGCAGCCGCTGTTGTCGTGCTGGCGAGTAGTGCGCACGCGCAGCAGTCGCCAACGATCATCGGCTTCGAAGCGCACAATGCCGGCCGAAGCCTCGTCGGATGGACTGTGGCGGCACGTGGGTTCGAAGCCGTCCTCGATTCGGTCACACCGCTGGCGGGCCGGTTCAGTCTCAGAACACGCCGACTCGATGGGACGTCCGACTCGGCGAAATCCATACTGACCTCGGTTCGCCTTCCTGCAGCTGGTGCCGCCGGTAGGCGGCTGCACCTGACTGGCTACATTCGCACCGAAGCCATTCGCAGCGGGTACGCCAGCTTCTGGCTGCGCGTCGACGGTGCCGGGGTCCAAACGCTCGCGCTCGACAACATGAAGGAGCGCGCGCCTCGCGGCACGACGCCGTGGACGCGTTATGACATCGAGCTCCCCGTGGACTCGAGTGCAACGTGGGTGACTGTCGGCGTCTACCATGTCGGCGATGGATCCGCCTGGTACGACTCGCTCTCCGTGCAGGTCGTTGGTGATGCAATGCCGCGGACGGTCGCCGTCTTCACGCCGGAGCCGCGTCTGGTTGAAGACATGACGAGGCTGCTCAGCGACGCAGAGCTCGCGCTGCCGCCCGATAGCCTCGTCGTTCCCGAGGATTCCGCATACACCTCGTGGGTCCGCACACATGCCCACCCGATTCGCTCACTCGGCGCGTCGGATTTCTCCGACCTCCATTTCCTCGCGCCGCTTCTCACGAACAAGCGCATCGTTCAACTCGGCGAGAGCAGCCACGGCGTCGGCGAGTTCACCATGGCGAAGGTGCGCCTCATCAGGTATCTGCATGAGGAGTTGGGTTACGACGTCGTGGCGTTCGAGAGCCCGATCCACGAGTGCGAGCGAGCGCAGAAGAACAGTGCGTCGCTCTCGCCGGACGCGTTGATGCGCGGCTGCATCAATGCCGTGTGGCAGTCTGACGAGGCGCTGCCGCTCTTCGCCTATGTGAAGTCGACGCAAGCAAGTGATCGGCCGCTCGTGATCGCGGGCTTCGATGTGCAGGCCACGTATACCAAGCGCTCCGTTCGCTCGGGATTGCTTCAGGCAGCGGTTGCATCAGTCGACACGTCCTATGCGCGGCGTGTCAGACAGATCGACAGCGCGGTTCTCACGAACCCGACGCAGACATTCGCCGCGGCCAACCTGATCGCGTTCTACGACTCACTCGTCGTGTTCCTGCGGTCGAATCGCCGAGCGATCGAGGCGGCTCATCCAGATGATCCGACGCTCGCGCTCATCGCGCAGCAGACCGCAGCGTCAGCGGGCTTCCTCGTGCGGATGCAGGCTGCGTCAGTAAGCCCGGGCCAGATTCGGGATCGCGGAATGGCGGAGAACCTCGATTTCCTCCTGAACGAACTCTATCCAGGAAAAAAGGTCGTTGTGTGGGCGCACAACGCGCATATCAGGCACCTCGAAAAGCCGGATGCCGTAGCGCGCTCCTCGAGAAACATGGGCTCGTGGGTCGCTGACCGTCATCGGCCGGAGCTGTACACGATCGGGCTTTACATGTACCGCGGCAGTGGCGCCGACAACGACCGGACTCCCTATCCGATTGTCCAGTCGCAATCGGGCAGTTTCGAGTCCATTCTGCATCAAGCGCCCTGGCGCTACACTTTCGTCGACTTCTCGAAAGAGCAGCGCGAACGCGGGAGCGAGTGGATCTGGACGGCGGTCAACGCATTGGAGTGGGGAAGGCAGCCCGATCGCTTCATTCCGCGGGATGAGTACGACGGAGTATTGTTCATCGATACGGTGCATCCGCCCCGCTATCGATAGTTCTTCACGGATCCTCATGACGATTCGACGCTACTACGACGATTCATATACCTGGCAGTTCGACGCGACCGTCGTCGAGGCAGGCACCACTGATACGACACCCTTCGTCGTGCTCGACGGCTCCTATTTCTATCCGACGTCCGGCGGACAACCACACGACACTGGCACGCTCGGCGCGGCGAATGTCGTCGAAGTCGCCGTGCGTGAGTCCGATGGTGCCCTCATTCATTCGCTCGATCGAGCCGTCGACGACGGACCGGTGACGGCGACGATCGACGGCGTACGTCGCTTCGATCACATGCAGCAGCACACTGGCCAGCATATCCTGTCGCAGGCCTTCCTTCGCGTCGCGAACGCTGCGACGATCGGCTTCCACCTCGGCGTCGAAACCGTGTCGATCGACCTCGATGCGAGCGCGCTGTCGGATGCCCAGATCGCCGATGCCGCGGACGTCGCGAATCAACTCGTCAGCGCCAACGTGCCGGTGCGCACCTGGTTTCCGGATGCAGCGGAATTGGAGTCGCTCGCGCTTCGCAAGATGCCGGATCTCGATGGGCCGGTGCGAGTCGTCGCCATTGGCGATTTCGACTTCTCCGCGTGCGGTGGAACGCACATGGCGCGATCCAGCGAAGTCGGCTTGCTCTCCGTGCTTCGCATGGAGCGCATGAAGCGCGGCACGCGAATCGAATTCCTGACTGGCCATCGTGCGCGTGCCGACTATGCCCGCAAGCACGCGATCATCAAGGACCTCTCGGCGGCGCTGACCTGTGCACCGGCGCAGATCGTCGAAGCGGTTAGCAAGCTCTCGAGCATCGTCGTGGAGTCGCGACGCGCGCTCGCCACCTATCGCGAACGCGAGCTCGACGACGAAGCGGAGCAATTGCTCGCCAGTGCGAAACAGGGCGGCGCGATGAAGACGGTACGACATGCGTTCGCCGAACGACCGATCGATGAGATCAAGGGGCTCGCGCTGCGACTGACCTCGGAACCGGACGTCATCGTTCTCTTCGGGATCAGCGGTCCGCGCACGCAGCTCATCTTTGCGCGATCGGAGAATGTCGTGACGGATATCAAGACGCCTTTCGATCATGCGCTCGCTGCGCTTGGTGGAGGCAAGGGTGGCGGCAGCCGCGTGCTCATGGGCTCGGCCGCGGCAGTTGACGAGACCACGCTGCAGTCTGCGCTCGACGATGCCGAGTCGGCGTTGATGCGCAACTGACGTCGCGATAGGCGAGTTCCGCTTGTACCAGACGCGAGCGCAGGCTGCCCTTCGGTATGCCTCTTGAATTAGCAACGGGTGAGATCATTTGCCCGTTCATCAGGAGACCCACCATGCAATACCGACTACTCGGGATCGCTAGCGCCGCGCTCGCGTTCGCCGCAACGACTGGCGCAGCGGCGCAGTCCCGCATCGTGTTACCCGCGGGAAGCGTTCTCATCGGACGCACGACGACCGCGCTGCAATCCGCAACCGCACAGGCTGGCCAGACCTTCGAGACGATCATCGACGAGAGCGTCGGTGTCGACGAATACACGATCATTCCGGCCGGCAGTCGCATTCGCGGCGTCGTGACTGTCGCGCGGCCGGCAACGCGCCAGCAATCCGGCGTCATCGAAGTCATGTTCGACCGTCTGACCTTCAGCGACGGCACGTCGTTGCCGATCAGGGGTCGTCTCACGAGCACCGACAGTGCGGAGCGTCGACAGATCAAGTCCGATCCGAATGCGCATGTGGTGCTCGTTGGAGGGCGCGGCGGAATTGGCGCGGCAATTGCCGGCGCGGGTTCGTCGAAGAGCACGAACAATATCCTCGCTGCGCTTGGCGGCTTGCTCTCGGAAGGACTCAACGTCGACGTACCGGAGGGCACTCCGCTCGCGGTCGAGTTGGATCGCGCAGTGACGCTGCGCGGCCGCGGACGTGTGGCTGCCGCGGAGGGATCGACGATCTATACGGCGAAGGATCGCATCCGTGCGGCGCAGCAGTCCCTGGCGCAGAAGAACTATTATCGTGGCGCCGCGAACGGCGTGCTCAACGACGCCACGCGTCGTGCACTGTTCCAGTATCAGGTCGATAATCGCCTCAGTGCGACAGGCAATCTCGATGGACGGACCGCGCAGTCGCTCGGCCTCAATCTCGATGGAGCGGTGGCGGGCGCGGCGTTGTCGAACGAGGCGGCGTCCATGCTTCGCCGCGATGCGGACGCGCTCATCTCGCCAGTCCGCACTGAGCTCGGCGTTTCCAGCGCGGGACGATTGAGTCCCAATCGGACTTATGCCCAGGGCGATCTAGATCTCTGGTTCGCCCTCTCGGCATTTGCCGATAACGCCGCGATCTACGAACAGATCGTGCGCGGCGGCGGCAATGGGGATGCGGTCACACTCGCGGGCAAGGCGCTCGTGAACGCGGCGCGGCGCGTCGACACGGCGCTACCGACCGCGCGCACCACCGGACAGACGCAGGATGGATGGACGCGTGTGAGACGCCAATTGGCCACGCTCGAACAGTAGCGTTGGCGAGCGTTGGCGAGCCTTGGCGCGCGGCGATCACTCGCCGTGCGCCATCGCCCTGGTGCACCCCGCGGCCCGGGTCTTCATCCTCGCCGCTTCGCACCACGCGCTCACTACCGCCTTCGCTGTACTCGAATCACGCAGATAGCCACGCAGGTCGTGCGCCGATTCCTCCGTACGTCCTGTCATGATGTCCGTGATTCCCGGTCGCTCGGAATCACTCGCGACGATCCGTGCCGCGATTCCGTCATCGATGTTCACCGCGTTGACCCACGACCGTACGCCACGTGGCAGCGACACCCTCGCCGTGTCGCCCATCAGCAGCTCACGAAGCCCGTCATTCCCGATCGGTGCACCAACGGTCACCAATCGCTCGATCTCCGGCACGTCACGCTCTCCGCGATGCTCGAGGTAGCCCCACGTGACCAGCGCACCAAGGCTGTGCGCCACGATCACGACTGGCCGGCCGTCGGCGCGCGCTCGGGCAAGTGCATCCGCGACGCGACTCTGCGCACCACAGCGAATACTGCGGTCGCCGATGAAGCGAAGGTCGCCGGCGATGTCGCGCGCGCCATCGTCTGACGAATCCGCATTGCTTCCCTCGACCAACTCGCTCATCACCTGAGCGAGCGACCGCAGGAAAAAGCCCGCCGAGCTGCCCTCTTCGGAGGTCCCAGCTCCGTTGTCGCACGACGTCAAGCTGCGCGCTTCCCGGCGACGCACATCCATCAGGTCTGCGTACCAGACGAGTCGCACGTCATCGTCCTCCAGGAGCGAGTCACCTGTGGCGCGAAAGGAGCCCGCGCGCAGCGCCTGCAACGCGTCGCGACGAAACACCGCCGAGTCGCGCGAGAGAAATCCGCGACCATGGACAACCAGGATCACTGGCCGGGGCGAATCGGTGCGTCGTGCATGCATGTCGCCGGCGACGGTCGCGGATATCGCGAGCGTCAGGGCGAGAAGGAGGGAAGGCGTGGGCATGCTCGGAACTCCATCGGGTGAGCGTACCCTGAAACTACGCAAACCGCAGACGATCGTTCCAATTGTGCATTCGACACCAACTGTCGACGAGGCCGCACACCTATCCAGTGCGGCTCATGAGTACGGCCTATGGTCGTCCCAAGCTGCCGATGAAGGCCCGCATCTCACGAAGAACGTCGTCCTCATTCGACCGAAACACAAAGTGATTCGCACGTGCGAGCCGCACGACGCGCGCTTGCGGGACGCCACGCGCAAACGCGCTGGCCTGCAATTCGGTCGCCGAATCCGCCTCAGCAATCATTGCATGCATTGCGGAATCGTTCTCCGCACCGGGCGGCACTGCCGATGGAGACGCGAAAATCGCGAGGACGGGCCCATGAATCTCGGTGTACTTCTGCTGGCCTGAGACTATCGCATAAGGAACACGCGCCATCGGCCGCGATACCGGCCCACCGGGTGCTGCTGGCTGCTGCAGCCACCACCGCATTCCCTTCACGAACGCCGGCAAGCTGGTGTCCGCCAGCGTGAGCATCGCCTTGTGCCGCTCCTGCGAGCTCGCGCCAGAGCCAAACCGCAGCTTGTCGAGTCGTCGTATGATCTCGTTGATATCGATCGTGACATTCCCATGCGACTGGTCGTAGAACGCGTAATCGTACCCCGCGTCGAGATAGATGAGGCCCGCCACTTTGTCGGGATACCGACTGCCGATGGAGCTGAGTTCCTCTCCGGCCATCGAGTGGCCAGCCACGATCGGTCGACGGAGTCCAAGCGAATCAATCGTGGCCAGGACGTCATCGCCAAGTCGATCCGCGCCGTACCCGAAGGCGGGCGAACTCGAACGCCCGAAGCCTCGACGCGTCACGCCATAGACGTGATAGGTCGCTGCGAGCTTCGGCGCGAAATCATCGAAATCGTGAGCCGTACCGCCCAAGCCGGCGAGCAGCACGACAGGACGGCCCGAGCCGCCCCAGTCGAGAACCTCCAACCGAACATCTTCGCCGAGGGAGACAAACCGCACCTGGTGCGGAGACGCGTCCGCCTTTTCCTGCGGCGGCGACGACGACGTCGTCTGCGCGTGGGCGCTCGCGGCGACGACGAGAGTCAGGCTGGCAACACGAAGCGCGTGACGGCGCATGACGGAACTCCATTCACGGGTGAGCGGCGCCTACTGTTTCCGTCGTTCGAGTGCGAATGCGCCTTCGAGTACGGATGCCGTTCCGCGTGGGTACGCGATGCGTAGCCACACACCCGGGCCCCGCGCGAGGCAACTCACGCGCTCGACATTCGGTCCGAAGTCGGGCAAGCACATGATCGGCCCGTCTACCGACATCGACGGAATCGGCTGCACGTTCGACCCGCGCCAGTAGTACAGGTCGAAGAGTCCCAGCGGCAACGGCCAGCGGACGGTGTCGCCGGGCGCGAGCTCGAGTGGCGCGACGACGAGGCGCTGCGTGCTGCGCATGTCCGCGAAGGAATGAATCGGCTCGTAGACGCTGACCCACGTCATCGCCGACGCATCACCGAACTGCATGCTCACAGAGGTGTTGCCGGGCGCCAGTGGGCGCACAAAGCCGTGCTCCAACGTGGCGATGCTGCTATCGAGAACACGCAACTCGCCCGCGAGTCGATTCACTGGCAAGCCATCAGGGTCGAGTGCCACGAAGGCGAGTTCCCTCGGCGGACCCCCGACGACGAACTGTATGTGCGCATCGGCCCGCACCCGCTTTACCGGTAGGCAGTGGAGGCGCACAGTGGTTGCCAGCGCGCCGAGCGATGCGCGCAGCAACGCGTCACCAGCGTTCGTGCAAGTGACGATGCCGTTGACGGCGACGGACACGGGCGCACCCGACATCCACCGATATCGCACGTCGGTCGCCTTCAGCGCGTTTCCCTTCGCGTCGAGCGCGCGCATCACGAGGCGGACGGGATGAATGGTGTTCACGACGATGCCGTCGGACGGCTTGGCGTTGCGTTGACCCTCGAGCTCGAGTCGCACGGGCACCGGCTCGCTGCGGAGCACGTACACCGCACCGGTCACCAGCAGTGCCAGTGCCGCGACGATCGCCGTCACGCGGGCGCGTCCCCGAGCACCGCCATGCCGCACCGCATTCGACGCGAGATGCGGCACCGCACGAAACGCTTCGCCAATGTACCAGAGGTCGGCGGACCGCACACCGTCGCGCGACACCCGCCGAGCGCGCTCCTCGGTGAGGTCGCCGAGTACGTCGTCGGCGAACGCGATGTCGGCGCCGATGAAGCGCAGGAGCAGTTCCGACAGCGGTCGGTTGTCGGCCGCATAGCGGCGCAGGGAGGCCGCCACGCGTGGATTGTCCGTCGACATCATGCGGACTCCGGTCGATTGAGCGTTCCGACACCGGACCACATCGACGCAGACTGTCGCTCCGCTTCGCGGATGGCGCGCGCGCCTGCTCCAGTGATCCTGAACTGTCGACGCGAGCGTCCTCCGCGCACGGGCAGCGGCGCGGTGGCGCGCGACGCGAGGAGCCCCTTGTCTTCCAGTCGCTGCAGCGTCGTATAGATCGCCCCGACAGAATGCTCTTTTCCTGTACGTTGGGCGAGATCTTCCCGCACGGCGAGTCCGTACGCCTCGTTGCTGAGGCGAGCGACTGCGAGCAGCGCGGCGAGCTCGAGGGATCCGATGGATGGTGTCGGCATTACTTACCATTCTGTAGAACAAATACAGCCGGCGCAAGTGCTGAAATCCCCTGTCGTCCGGGGCGAAGGTCGAGGGATCTGCTTTTCTGGTTTCTGGCCGTCCCGAAAAAATGAACGAGCGCGCTTCAAGCCAATCGTCGCCGCCGGCTGTCCAAGTCGGGATATATGCCACGTCCGCCCACCCAGCGCGTCACCCAATGCATCGTCATCTACGCCTTGTCGTCTGCGCCGCCCTATTGCTCCCCGCCCAGACAGCCGTTGCCCAGCAAGCGCCACCCGACCGCGTTCGCGCATGGCGGGAGGATCTCGATTCCGCAGTGACAGTGTTCCTCCACAAGCGCGACAAGACGTTCTCGCCGACGGAACGCGCGGCGTTCGAGACGGCAGTCGCGACGCTGCGAGACTCGGCGGCCACGCTCCGTGACGACCAGATCATCGTCCGACTCGCCAAGGCTGTCGCGCTCACGGACAACGCCCACACGCGACTCTACCTGCTGCGCAACCGGACGGCGCTGCGGCGCTATCCGCTGCGCGTCTGGTGGTTCAGCGACGGACTGTACGTCGTCCGCACCGATTCTGCTCACACCGCGCTGCTCGGCGCGCGCGTTGTCCACATCGCCGGCAAGACTCCCGCTGCGCTCGCGAAGTTGGTCGCTCCACTCTATGCCGGCAACGACGCGTGGCATCGCTATCTCAGCACGTACACGATGACGAGCCCGGAGATCCTGCATGGCCTCGACATCATCCCGAACGACACGCTCGAGCTGGAGGTGATGCCGCGCGGAGCGACGAAGACGATGCGCGCGCGAGTCGCACCACTTCCACTCGCCACCACCAACGAGCCAACGGAAGCGTGGTGGGACATCACGCCACAGCATTCAGGGCGTGGTGCGAACTGGGTGAGCACGCTTCCCGCCGACACCGCGCGAATGCCGCTTTATCTCCGCAATCCGCAGCGCAACTATTGGTTCACCTACCTTCCGGCGAGTCGGACGCTCTACCTCAGCTATCAACGCTCGCAGGAGCAGCCAGACGATTCGATGCGCGTGTTCACGGAGCGGTTCTTCCAAAAGGTCCGCGCGCGCAATCCGCAGAAGCTCGTCCTCGACGTCCGCTTCAACACCGGCGGTGACCTCACGAAGTCAGAGGGCTTCCTCAAGAAGTTGTCCGAGCTTCCCATGGCGAAGCAGAAGGGTCACCTCTTCGTCATCGTCGGGAACCAGACCTTCTCGGCAGGCATCTACGCGGCGGCGCTCGTCAAGGAGCTGACCGGCGCGCTGATCGTTGGCGAATCCGTGGGCGACCGCCTCGACTTCTGGTCGGAAGGTGGGAACTACCTGATGCCGAACTCGAAGCTTTCGCTGCATTACGCGGATCGTTTTCACAGCTATTCGCCGGCGGAGTATCCGGAGCGGAAGCCATACGATCGCGACCTCTCGGTCACCACGCTCGAACCCGACCTGCCGGCACCGCTTGCATCGGTGGAGTACTTCGGCTGGCGCGATCCGGCACTGGAGAGGATCGCGAAGTACACGCCGAAGCGGCGCTGACCGACGCTACCGCGCGACACCCTCGAACAGGTCGTCCACGCTACACGCGAAGCCAGGCAGTACACGACCGCCGTCGAGGGTGTCGCCTTCACGCAGCCATCGCACGGGCGCATCGTTCGCGACGATCATCACCGTGCGCCGAGCCGGGTCAACGACCCAGATCAGTGGTGTTCCGCACGCGCGATAGTCGTCGAGCTTTTCCTCCAGCGCCGAGGCCGTCTCGCTGGGCGACAGGACTTCCACGGCCAAGTCGGGGGACAGCTTCAGCAATCCAGGTCGGACACCATCCGTTGGAAGTCGATCCGCGCGAACGAACGACGTATCCGGAACGCGGACGGTATGGGGCAGATCGGGAAGCTGGTAGCCCACGCCGTCCGGGAACACCTGTCCAGCGCGGTGTCGTTTCACGAATCCAGACAACAGAACCGCGAGATTGATGACCACAACCCCGTGTGGGGCGCCGGGCGGCGGTGTCATGCGCAGCTCGCCGCGGACGAGCTCTGCTCGCTGATCGTGGGGCAGCGTGTGAACGAGAAATTCTTCGGGTGACATCAGCATTGTGCCTGCCCGTGCAAAGTCCAACATGAGGCGCTCCAGCCAGCAACAGTAGCAAAGGAAGCGTACGCTCGGCGCACACTATCGGGCAAGGTGACATTTACACACTATGCCTGCGACGCGTACCGCAGCGTCATCGGGATACCGCGACATCCACCATTTCGTTGCACTTTCGTGAATCGCTGGTGCTCTGACGCGGTTGGTGAGACTTTATCGGGCACACCACACCCACGTCAGAACGCCATGTCACTGACCCGACGCGAAGCCCTTGCTCACCTGAGCGCACTGCTCGCCGTTCCGCTTGTGCGGTGGCCGGAGCGCCTTGCCGACCCACTCGCTGGCACCATTGCCGAATTCCAGGCCGGACGTGTGAGGCGAGACTGGACCTCCGTCGAAGTCACGAAGAGGGCTCTCGATCGCTGCTCGGCGCTGAACGGCTCGCTCTATCTACTCGATCAGTTGTCAACCACCGCGCTCGACGATGCCCGCGCGTCCGACGCTCGCCTGCAGCGGCGCGCGCTGCGTGGACCGCTCGATGGTGCGCCGGTGTTCGCGAAGTCGATTTACGACATGAGTGGCTATCCAACGACGGGATCGAGCGCCGAGTGGGCGCGGCTCTTTCCGGCGAAGGTGAATCGCGATGCGATCGAGGTCGCGCGGATGCGCGCGGCGGGCGCAGTCGTACTCGGCAAGACGGCCGCAGACGACTTTGCGTATCACGGCAACGGCACGAGCTCGCTCACGGGGCAGGTGCGCAACCCGTATGATCCGACGGGCGTGAAGACGCCTGGTGGATCGAGTGCCGGCTCGGCGGTGAGCGTCGCGTGTGGTGTTGCGTTCGCCGCACTCGGCACCGACGACGGCGGCTCGAATCGCATTCCGGCGCAGTTCTGCGGTATCGTCGGCATGAAGCCGACGTTCGGACTGGTGCCGCGCACCGGCGTGATTCCAACGTGGCCGTACCTCGACACGCATGGTCCGCTCGCTCGCAACGTGGCCGACGCTGCGCTGTTGCTCGACGTCATCGCGGGACCCGATGCGTCGGATGGCTTGGCGTTGACGACGCCGTGGATGTGGGGTCGGCTGTCCGTACTGCGCGACGATGCATTGGTCAACGCGCGACTCGGGCTCGTGGATGCGCATGTGCCACGCGCACAGATGTCCGTTGATGCGCTGGCTGTGTTCGATCGCGCGATAGCCGATTTACGCAGCGGTGGCGCGGTCGTCGAGTCCTTCGAGCCAGCGGTGACGCGAGTGAACGTGCGCCCGCTCTTCGCCGACGCCGCGAAGGCGCGTGGCGACGTGGTGCCAAACCACAATTCACCCGCCGCGACGGCAAACGCGCTGTTGCGTTACTTCGCGGGGCAGGGCGGTGATGCGCGTCGCGATGTCGAGCGTGGTCTCGCGGCGTTCCGCGCGTTTTACGATGTCCTGCCCAAGGAGTGGAGCGAGATGGCGGTGCTCGTCGATCAGCCGTACGAGCGCGATCCAGCGAGTGTCTCGTTCGCGCGTTCGCGCGAGACCGTCATTGCGCAGCTGGCTGAGTCGATGCGGGCGCAGCGGCTCGAGGCGATGGTCTACCCGACGATGCCGTTCGCTGCGCCGAGGGCTGCGGATTCGTGGCCGGACATTCGTACGGCGCTCGGTTATGGCAACTGGCTCGGCCTTCCGGAGGTGTCGGTGCCGTCCGGTATCGGCGCTGACGGAATGCCGGCGGGCAACATCTCGTTCGTCGGACTTCCGGGAAGCGATGCGCGGTTGCTCGTGCTCGCGCATTCGTACGAACAGCGATCGCGACGATTCGTCGCGCCGCCGACGCCGACGCGCTAAACGATCACGTTGCCCTTGACACATCTAAGAGGTCGAGGGTAGAATGCTCGCACAGGGAGTCGCGTCCCGATGTTCACGAGTCGATGCACCACGCAACGTGTGTGCTCCGGCTCACCCTCCACGCAGCGTGCGTGAGGCGATCATCGGCGGCGCGATTTGTCGTTTCCGCAACTACGAACGCTTGGCACGAGATCGAAATCCGATGACACACTTCACCGTCTCTCAATTCAGCAGCGCGCGACATGCTGGCTTAGGCCAGCCGTCGGGCAGTTGCAGCACGCCCGCGAGCGGGCGCTGGGACGCGGCACGGCCGGTGGCGGTTGTCGTCGCGGCTCTCGGCAAGCGCGGGAGAGTCGCGCATCGATTCGACCGAGATCGCCGACCCATGTCGGCGGTCGGATATCAAGTGATGCTGAAGGACAGCGTGCTGGAACTTCAGCCGCGCGGAGAAGACCACGGTGCAGATTCCGACGAGGACCATACGCCGTAGCGTAGGGCTGCCGACATCGGAAATGGAGCGTTACACACGCCCCGCCTGCGCCAACAGCCAGGTGGGGCGTTTTGCATTTGGGGCTATAGCTCAACTGGGTAGAGCATCCGGCTGTCGACCGGAAGGTTGCGGGTTCGACCCCCGCTGGCCTCGTAGCAGTTCACGGTTTCTCGTCGCTCTCCGGCGCGCGCGCGGTGCTCCACTCACCTCGCGTCGGAGGCGCGGCACGCACGACCATGCACAACGCCGCCGTAGCTCAGTTGGATCAGAGTACCTGGCTACGAACCAGGGGGTCGGGAGTTCAAGTCTCTCCGGCGGCACTTCGAACAACGCAGTGATAGGGGGTGGTGTAAGCGGTTCGGCACAAGGGGCTGTGGTCCCCTGAGAGCGGGTTCGAGACCCGTCCCCCTGATACATCCATTCACAAAGCGCGCGTAGATTCACCGCAGTCACCGACCTTCGTCGCGAGCGTGCATTCGTCGACGATATAGGGCTCCCAAACGGGACGACATGCTCCTGACCATCAGCACCACGCACAGCCCGGCCACCGATCTCGGTTACCTGCTGTACAAGAACCCCGCTCGGACACAGAGCTTCGATCTCGCGTTCGGGCAGGCGCATGTCTTCTATCCTCTCGCGTCGACCGAGCGCTGCACCGTCGCGCTCGTGCTCGACGTCGATCCGGTAGGACTCGTGCGCGGACGTCGCGGTCCCGAGAGTGACGGCCCGCTGTCGCAGTACGTGAACGACCGCCCGTACGTCGCCTCCTCGTTCCTGAGCGTCGCGATCAGCGACGTCTTCGGTTCTGCAATGACGGGCCGCAGCAAGGACAGGCCCGAGCTCGCACAACAGGTACTGCCCTTCGAGGTGCGACTCGCCGTCGTACCCTGCAAAGGTGGCGAGGCATTTCTGCGCCGTCTCTTCGAGCCACTCGGCTACACAGTGGGCGCCGAGTCGCAGCCGCTCGACCTCACCGTGCCCGAGTGGGGAGCGAGCCGGTATTTCGTCGTCACACTCAATGGCGAGAAACGACTCGCCGATCTGCTCGCGCATCTCTACGTGCTCATCCCCGTATTGGACGACGAGAAGCACTACTGGGTGGGCGACGACGAGGTGGAGAAGCTCCTCCGTCACGGCGAGGGCTGGCTGGCGACGCACCCCGAGAAGGACGTCATCACGCGTCGCTACCTGAAACACCAGCGATCGCTGGTGCTGGACGCGGTGGCGCGATTGACCACCGAGGAAACGCCAGACGAAGAGGACGCCGCGCCCGCCGTGCGCGACGCCGAGGAGGGCACGCTCGAACGCCCGATCAACCTCAACGAGCAGCGGCTCGCGACGGTACTCGGCGCATTGCGCGGGAGTGGCGCGACTTCTGTCGTCGACCTCGGCTGCGGCGAAGGGCGGTTGCTGCGCATGCTGCTCGACGATCGACAGTTCACGCGGATCGTCGGCATGGATGTGTCGCATCGCGCGCTGGAGATTGCCGTCGACCGGTTGATGCTGGACCGGATGCCGGCGATGCAGCGTGAGCGGATCGCGCTGCTGCATGGCTCGCTCATGTATCGCGATCAGCGACTCGCCGGGTTCGATGCAGCGGCCGTCGTCGAGGTGATCGAGCATCTCGATCCGCCGCGCCTCGCCGCGTTTGAGCGCGTGGCGTTCGAGTTCGCGCGGCCGCGCACGGTGGTCGTCACCACGCCGAACGCCGAATACAACGTGAAGTGGGAGACCCTTCCGGCTGGTCGCTTTCGGCATCGCGACCATCGCTTCGAGTGGACGCGCGAGCAGTTCCAGCACTGGGCGACGAGCATCGCCGAGCGGTTCGGTTACGGAGTGCGGTTCGCGCCGGTGGGGCCCGTCGATCCGGTGCTCGGGTCGCCGACACAGATGGGAGTCTTCACGCTGGGTGGTCAGGATGGCTGAGCAGGACGGCAGCACGGTTGCACATGAGGAAGCGCAACGCACGCTCACGATTCCCGAGCTGGCGCTCGTCGTGCTCGTCGGTGCATCGGGCTCGGGCAAGAGCACCTTCGCCCGAACGCATTTCGGCCGATTCGAGACGCTGTCCTCCGACTTCTGTCGGGGGCTCGTCTCGAACGACGAGAACGATCAATCGGCGACGAAGCCGGCCTTCGAGATGCTGCACCTCATCGCGGCGAAGCGTTTGGAGCGCGGGCTGCTCACGGTCGTCGATGCCACGAACGTACAGCCGGAGGCGCGCAAGCCGCTCGTCGAGCTCGCACGGCGATACCACGTGCTGCCTGTCGCGATCGTGCTGGACGTGCCGGAGCGTGTCTGCGAAGCGCGCAACCGCGAGCGCACGGACCGCAACTTCGGCGCGCATGTCATTCGCCAGCAGCGCAGCCAGCTGCAGCGCTCACTGCGCAACCTGCAGCGCGAGGGCTTCCGTCACGTGCACGTTCTCCAGTCGGAGAGTGTCATCGCGTCGGTAGTCATCGAGCGGCAGCCGCTGTGGAACAACAAGAAGTCCGACCACGGTCCCTTCGACATCATTGGCGACGTCCACGGCTGCGCGACAGAGCTGGAGGAGCTTCTCGTGTTGCTCGGCTACGTGCGTGACGAGACGACATGGCGGCATCCCGAGGGACGGAAGGCGGTGTTCGTCGGCGACCTGGTCGACCGCGGTCCGCGTATTCCCGATGCGCTCCGCACGGTGATGTCGATGGTGGATGCCGGTGCTGCGATCGCCGTACCGGGGAACCACGACCTCAAGCTCGTGAAGAAGCTGAAGGGACGAGATGTGCAGATCACGCACGGTCTCGCGGATTCACTGGCACAGCTCGAGCGCGAGACGCCCGAATTCCGCGATCGCGCCGCACGGTTCCTCGACGACCTCGTGAGCCACTACGTGCTCGATGACGGTCGGCTCGTCGTCGCACACGCGGGCATGAAGGAAGAGATGCAGGGGCGCGGGTCGGGCAGGGTGCGCGACTTTGCGCTGTACGGAGAAACGACAGGCGAGACGGACGAATTCGGACTCCCGATCCGCTACAATTGGGCGGCCGAGTATCGCGGACAGGCGGTCGTGGTGTATGGCCACACGCCGATTCCGCAGCCCGAATGGCTCAATCGCACCATCAACATCGACACGGGCTGTGTCTTCGGCGGCCGGCTGACCGCACTCCGTTGGCCCGAGAAGGAGCTGGTCTCCGTCGCGGCGCACGCGACGTACGCCGAACCGGCGCGGCCGTTTCTTGCCGAGGGAGTGAGCGCGCCGGCGTTGTCGGCGCAGCAGGTGGGTGACGACGTGCTCGACCTCGCCGACGTCGCCGGAAAGCGCATCATCACCACTCGGCTCAACAGCACGGTCACCATTCGCGAGGAGAATGGCACGGCGGCGCTCGAGGTGATGAGTCGCTTTGCGGCGAATCCCAAGTGGCTCGTCTATCTGCCACCCACGATGTCACCGTCGGAGACGACGGCGCGCGATGGATACCTCGAGTATCCGACGGAGGCGTTCTCGTACTTTCGAAGCCAGGCGATTCCTCGCGTCGTTTGCGAGGAGAAGCACATGGGCTCCCGAGCGGTGGTCGTCATCTGCCGGGATGAAGAGACGGCGCGAAAGCGATTCGGCGTCATCGGTGAAGGGATAGGGATCATCACCACACGTACGGGCCGCCGGTTTTTTGACGATGCTGTCGTCGAGCGCGAGCTGCTCGGCATTCTATCAAAGGCGATCGAGCGGTCGACCACATGGGAACGGATCGGCACGAACTGGCTCGTGCTCGACTGCGAGCTGATGCCGTGGTCGGCGAAGGCGCAGGAGCTGATTCGAAATCAGTATGCGGCCGTCAGTGCCGCGGCGAGCGGTGCGCTGCCAGAGGTCGTCGCGGTGCTTCGTCAGGCGCACGACCGCGGCCTCGACGTCGATATGCTTCTGTTGCGAATGCAGACGCGTGAGACGCTGGTGGCGCAGTACTCGGACGCGTATCGGCGGTACTCATGGCCGGTGTCGTCCGTGCGCGACCTCCGTCTCGCGCCGTTTCACGTGCTGGCGAGCGAGGGCGCCGTTCACGCGGACAAGGATCATCTCTGGCATATGGAGCAGTCGAGCCTGATTTGCGGCGCGGATGACTCCGGGGTGCTCTTCATCACAGCGCATCGTGTCGTCGACCTCGCAGACTCCGCCAGCGAAGCTGATGCGACCGCGTGGTGGGAGGAGATGACTGGCAAGGGTGGCGAAGGGATGGTCGTGAAGCCGGTGACGTTCGTCGCGCGGGGCCGTCGAGGGCTGGTGCAGCCGGCCGTGAAATGCCGAGGGCGCGAGTATCTTCGCATCATCTATGGTCCGGAGTACACGTTGCCGGAGAATCTCGATCGTCTGCGCTCACGCGGTCTCGCGGCCAAGCGGTCTCTTGCTTTGCGGGAGTTCGCCCTGGGTATCGAGGGGTTGGAACGATTCGTTCGCGGAGAGCCGTTGCGCCGAGTGCACGAGTGTGTGTTCGGTGTGCTGGCGTTGGAGAGTGAGCCGGTGGATCCGCGTCTGTAAAACGTGCGGCACTCGCCGATGCGGCGATGTTCCACCAAATTCACGTTAGTCAAGTCGCGGAAGTCGCCGCAGCGATGTCTATTCCTCGGCGGCCGTTGTGGACCAGTGGAGAGATGAGTGATGGCGGAGGAAGAACGCGATAATTCGCCGATGTCGGATGCGGACGCCGCGTGGCTCATCGAGCGCGCGGCGCAACTCGACGCGGCGGAGGGCACGCACACCAAGGTCGCGCGTCTTCGCGAAGCGTCGCACGAGGCGGGTATCTCGTCTGCGGCGTTCGAGCGCGCACTGATGGAGGTTCGCCTCTCGCCGCCGCCAGGGCAAAATCGTGTGACTGGACTCAGTGAGATCACGCGCCGTGTGCTTGGCAACTTTCTGCCGGGCTGGTTGACGACGCTGATCGTTCCTGTGCTCGTCCTCAAGCCGTCGACGTTCCTCGAGATTGGTCCAATCCAGATCGGTCTCCTGACGATTGCCGCGGCGGCGTCCGTGGCAGGGCACGCGGCGGCGCTGCTTCTCCTGCGTGGACAGCGTCGTGTCGATCCGCGCATCGCGAGCCGCGTGAGTTTTATCGTTGGTGCGCTCTCGCCAGTCGCGTTCGTGACCCTTCAGATCACCGGAGTGCTGCGAGGTCCTCATCCATACGACAGGACCGCGCTCGTCTGGGCGGCGATCTCCGCTGCGCTGACGGTGGTAGGTTACGGTGCTGCCAGGTTTGCCGCGTTCCATAGCAGCGCGAAGTCCGACGCAGTGGATCGCGTCGAACAATCGGAACATGATCAGGGGCCATGGGCGCGCTTCGTGGCCATATCGAATGCAGCGCCAAGTCCCATCGCATGAGTCGCACCGTCCGCCGTTGGAACAGCAACCGCTCCAGTACCGGAGCTTCGCCAGGGCAATCGTGACCAACAAATCCCACCCGCTCTCCCGCCGCGACTTCGTCGCCACGACGACACTCGGCGCCGTTGCACTGTGGCGCGGCACGGCACTCGCGGCGCGCATCCCGTCGCGCGCTGCCGATCCGTTGATGTACGTCGGTTCCTATACCGAGAACGGTCGACGCGACGGCATCTTCCTGGTGCGGATGAACTCCGCCACCGGAGCGCTGCAGCAGGTCGGCGCTGTGGATGGCGGACCGAACCCGTCGTTTCTCACGATTCACCCGAATGGGCGCATGCTCTACGTGGTGAACGAAACGACCGAGACGGAGGGCAGGCCGACGGGCGCGGTCGGCTCGTACTCGATCGACGCTGATTCCGGCGCGCTGACGTTCTTCAACGAGCAGGCATCACAGGGTGGTGCGCCCTGCTACGTGAGCACCGACCGCAAAGGTCGTGTGGTGTTCGTGGCGAACTATGTGAGTGGGACGTTGGCGGTGCTGCCCATCGCCAACGACGGCGGACTCGAACGGGCGCCGCAGGTGGTGCAGCACGTCGGAACGGGACCGGTCACCGGACGACAGGAGAGTGCGCACGCGCACTGCGTCATTCCGCATCCGAACAACCGCTTCGTCTTCGCGGCCGATCTCGGCGCCGATCGCGTGCTCGTCTATCGGTTCGATGAGGCGAACAACACGCTGCAGCACATGGACCGCGGCGATGCCGTCATGCCAGCCGGCGCGGGCCCGCGTCATCTCGCCTTTCATCCGACGATGCCGTTCATCTTCGTGGCGAACGAGCTCGACTCGACCGTCGGCGTGCTGCGCTGCGATCCCGACTCTGGTGCGCTGTCTCTGGCCCGTACGGCGTCGACGCTTCCCGCAAAGTGGTCGGGGGCGAACTTCCCCGCCGACATTCACGTCGCGCAGGACGGCCGGACGCTGTACGTCTCCAACCGCGGCCACAACAGCATCGCCGTATTTTCCATCACTCCGCGGACGGGCGCGCTCACGCAGGTGCAGGTGATCTCCACGGGCGGCGACTGGCCGCGCAACTTCACGCTCGATCCCACGGGGCGTTGGCTGCTCGTGGCCAATCAGCGTTCCGGTGGCGTGACCGTATTTTCGCGGAACGTCATGAGCGGGTCCTTGACGGCGACGTCACACCGGCTCGAGCTGCCGAGTCCCGTGTGCCTGCACTTCCAGTCGGCGACGTAGCGTCGGTGTGACTACTTCGCGACCATTCGCCCGCTCGCGATGAACAGGGCGACCCCGATGACGACGGCGATCGCACCGTAGACGGCCCACTGCATCTGCCCGGTCATGAAGCTGCCGGGCAGCACGTTGATGCCCTGGAGGATCCACACGCATCCAATGAGGATCAGCAGGACGCCAAGTATCTTCGCGGCGAGGATCATGTGGTCTCCAGGATGTCATTCCGAAAGTGACAAGCGGCAAGCAAGTGCGCAGCGTGGGCGCGATGACACCCCGCGAAGCAATTGACGCGTCGCTACGGCTGCTTGTTGTTCAGCAGGACGATGACGGGACCGCCGTTCGCATTGAGCCCAAACCGATTCTGCGCATCCGCGATGTTGAGGTAGCGGACCTCGTACAGCAGCGTCGGATTCACCGTCGAGAGCTCACTCACGGGACGCAGCGGGCCGAAGTCCAATGAATATTGTACGCTACCGGCGCTGGCGTTGCCGAAGCTCTGCGGACCACTCGTGCGGAAGAACGCCGGCCGCAGGTACTGAATCGCTTTCAGCGCATCCATGCTCGCGATGACCGGATTCTGCATCTCTTCCTTGCTGATGACGTACGGGTCTCCGCGCGGTACGGGAGCGGAAGAGGAGCTCGCGCCCGCGCCCGAGCACGAGGCGACGACGACGAGCAGAGCAACGAGACAGCTTCGAATGACGATCATGACGGACCTCACGAGCTAATGGATGCAGTGGTCATCCTGACGGCAAACTGCGGAGTATTGTCACACTGCACAAGGGACGGCGGCCCGGCATCTCTCGCAACGCCCCACAGAACCCACTTTCCGCACATATCGTGATCGACATCCCGCGTCTCCGGCTTCATGCGCAGCGCATCGCCCAGCCCGTAACAACCACACCGGTGGCGGTCGTCACCCACCTCGGCGCCATGCAGGCGCAGGACCATCCTGGCGCCCTCTGGTCGATCGCGCTGCGCATTGCCGGCGCCACACGAGCCGACGTCGAAGTCGCGATCGCCGAGGGAACGATCGTCCGTACCTGGCCGATGCGCGGCACGCTGCACTTCGTCCCCGCCGTCGATGCCCGCTGGATGCTCGAGCTGATGGCGCCAAGGATCATGAAAGGCGCGGCGGGGCGTCATCGGCAGCTGGAGTTGGACGACGCAACGTTCCGGCGCAGTCGCTCACTCATCGCGAAGGCGTTGACGCGAGAGCCTGTCCTCACGCGTGCGGCGCTTCTCGCCGTCCTCGAGGCGGGGAAAGTGTCGACCGTTGGCCAGCGCGGCATTCACATCCTCCAGCGGCTGTGCATGGAACGGATGCTCTGCCATGGCCCGCATTCGGAGAAGCAGCCCACCTTCGTGCTGTTCGACGGATGGATTCCCACCTCTCGACAGCTCGATCGAGAGGATGCACTGCGGACAATCGCCGAACGATTCTTCGTGGGTCACGGTCCGGCAACGATCCGCGACTTCGTTTGGTGGACGGGCCTCACCGTCGCGGACGCGAAGCGTGGTCTTCATCTCGCGCAGTCGTCGCTCGAGCGCATCGTCGTCGACGACGTCGAGCTGTGGATGTCGAGTTCACTCTCGCTTCCGGGCGATGACGAATCGCGCGCACACCTGCTGCCCGGGTTCGACGAATACATGCTCGGCTACAACAATCGGAGCGCGGCGCTGCCGACGAGACTTGCGTCGCGCATCGCGCCCGGAGCGAACGGGATGTTTCTGTCGACGCTCGTGCTCGACGGGCAGGTCGTCGGCACATGGCGGCGAACGGCACGCGCGAAATCGGTGGAAATCGAAGCAGTGCCGTTCGCGCGACTCAGAGCGGCAGACAAGAGGGCATTCGCCGGGCCGCTCGCGCGCTACGCGGGCTTTCTCGGCGTGCCGGTAAGCCTTACCTGGAGCAGCTGATCACTTGGGGAAGATCGCCGGGAACACGATATCCGTCGTGAAGATGCAGCGATCGTTGTGTCCGCACTCCGGAACGATGATCGCATTGGCCTTTGCGTGGAGTGAATCGGTCACGTACTTGTAGAAGGCTTCACCGCGGGCGCGGCGCGTCGGGCCCTGCGCCATCGCGTTCGGCGACGAGTCGAAGCCGCCAAGTGGCAGGACGTCGACCTGACCGAGGAGGTACGTCGTGGGACGTTCGGCCAACTGCTTCTTCATCTGGTCAGTTGACATCCCTGCAGAGTAGCCCGTGGGACTATCGATACCAGCGGGCCACTTGTTGAAGTTCGGCGCCTTGCTGGCGTCGAAGGCGCCGAAGGTGAAGTTCGTGTGGACCTTCTCGCCGTCGTCGCCGAGTGCGGCCTTGTCGCCATTGGCGGGGTCGGCGTCGCCCGTCGGAAGGGGGCGCACGGCGGTGGGCCACGCGTAGCTCGACGGATTGGCGACGACGTACGAGATGCTGACGCCGGGCGTGCCGTGCACCTTGCTCGTCATGGCGTAGCGCGTGGCGACCTGGCCGCCTGCGGAATGTCCGGCGACGACGATCTTCTTGAGGTTCGGAAAGTTCTTCTTGTTGGCGAGCTTGCGGACGATCTCGTCGATGAAGTCGAACGACGACAGCGTCGGATTCGACGGTGACATGCCACCAGAGCGCCAGCTGTTGGCGCCGTTCGGCCACACGACCTCATTCGCCTCGGGCTTGTCGGGCGACGCGATCAGCCGGGGTGCGAGGATGATCGTGTTGTCGAGCGCGCCGGCGAGAAATCCGGCAGCCGTTGCGGTGGCGAAGTAGTGATCGGCGTTGCGACTCGCGCCGTGCACCATGATGAGTGCGCGTGTGGCGGTCGCGTTCGGGACGTCGAGCGCATAGGTGCCATAGACGAGCGATCGTGCTGGACCGGAACCAAAGGTGATCCAGCGCTCGCACGCCTTCGCCGGCGTGGTGCAGGGTGCGACAGCAGCAGCGGATGGTGCGCCGCTGGAGACGAGCGTCGTGGCGAGGAGCGCAGCAGCAGCAGAGAGAACTGATGTTCGCATGTGCAGGTCAGTGGACCGGAGGTGGACGGAGAGGAACACAGCGTCTCTGCTGTCTACGGCTCAAGGACGTCAATCGTTCGCCTCAATGTGGACAGCTTATCCAAACACGCGCGCGACCTCGAGCGTGAGGGGCGCGGACGCGCCGGGCGGACTCCAGACGAGCTCCGTGCGTGCAACGACATCATCGTGCCCGAGGCGTACCGAGGTGATCGTCCTTTGCTCTTCATCGACCAGCCCGTACTCGGCAACGCCGGCGTCCAAATAGAGGCTGCGCTTCTGGACGTTATCGCGGCGTCGGGTGCTCGGTGACAGTATCTCGACGACGAGAATGGGGGTTGGCGCGTTGTCCCATGTCGGCTCCGCGTTCGGGTTGGGTTGCCGGACCATGAGGTCGGGCGAAACCTCTGATCCCTCGAACCGCATGACGGCCTGCGGGCGATATACGAGACCGAGCTTCTCTCGCTCGACGTACGGAATGAGGAGATGTGACAGACGAGCCCCAATGGTTTCGTGGGGATCGGTCGGCGCGGGCGTCACGAACAGCTCTCCGCGGACGAGCTCGTACTTGTTGCCGTCGTCGGGGAGGCTGTTCAGCTCCTCCAGCGTCCACTGCTTAGTGACGGCAGCCATGTGCATTGCATACCTCTCCTTGACGACTCGCGGACCGTGGGCATGCGCGACGGCGCCGAGTCAAGACGGGGCTAGCTTCGTTCCGCGACCTCGCGCCAGAACCGTGGTAGGCGGGGCGCACGCAGCAGTCCTCGCGCCTTCGCGGGATCCCGCAGCGCCTCGACCATCTCGCGCAACGTGACGCCACCGTCGTGTCGATGGACGACGAGAATTTCATCGCCCGCGCCGACGTCGCCCTCCTCGATCACGCGCAGGTACGCGCCCATGCGCGCCGCGATCTGGAATCGCTTGGGAAAGCGCGGGTCGCCCATGCGGATGCCGAGCTTGAAGCAGGGAAGCCGCGGTTGGGCGACTTCGAGCAACGTGGATCCGACGCGCCACTGGTCGCCGACCATCGCCGCACTGAGATCCAGTCCTTCGACGGTGAGGTTCTCGCCGAACATGCCCGGTGGTGTCTCGATGCCGAGCTCGGTGCGCCAGAACGCGTAGTCCTCGACCGAGTAGGAGTACACGGCCTTGTCCGGCCCACCATGCACGGTGCGATCGGCCTGGTCGTCACCGGCGAAGTTGACGCCGCGCAGCGCAATGCGTGTCGTCACCGGGTATTTCCAGATCGCCGTGGTGACGAGTTCGCCGTGGAATTCGACCTCGCGAATGTCGCCGACGTTCAGCGAGACGACGAGTGGCGTCGGCGGCTGGTGCGCGTTCATCGTGATCGAAGGTGTTTCATGCGGGACCTGAGCGCGATGTGAGCCGATTTCGGACGTTCTTGCGCGTTCCAGTGTAGGACAATTCACGCTACACGGAGTTCGCAATGTCAATCCGCAGAAATGTCGCACGAATCAGCGGCAGCGCGATGCTGGTGCTGACTGCCGCACATACGTCGTTCGCCCAGCAGATGGAACCCGTTGCCGCCTCGTCGCGCCTGCGGTCGACAGAGACCGCATTCAGCCCATCGGCGGAGAGCCAGGTGACGACCAGGCCGGTCAACATGTGGGGTGGCGTAGCCGGCAGAGTCCTCGGTGGTGGCGCCGGATTCTTCGGTGGGATGATGCTCGGCGCCTCCGAGATCAGTCGTCGCAGCTGCACGGGTGAGGACTGTGGACTGGCGAACGCGATCATCGGGTCGATGATTGGCGAGTCGGTTGGGCTGGCGGTGGGCGCGCACTACGGATCACGAGGACGCGGGAATCTCGCGATCCAGATGCTGACGTCCACGGCGATCGGGGCCGCTGGTCTTTACAGCGCGTGGTACGCAGAAGGCGCGGCGCCGATCATTCTCGGCGCCGTGCCCGTGGTTCAACTGCTGGCCGTGATGGCGATGGAGAAGTGATCCCTCAGCCAAGCACCGGAATGCGAATTTCCGTGCGTAGCTCGTTCTTCGGCACGGTCATCGGCGTGTTGAGGTAGACCTCATAACTCGGTGCATCGCCGTTGATGCGCCGTCCGCTGGCGGGCAGCCATTCACCCATGAGTCGCGCCCACGCATCGCCGAGTTGCTCGTAGGGCCCGACGTGAACGGTGGAGGCATAGTCGCCTGCCGGCACATGATGCTCCGTGAGCCCGTCGGGTAGTGGCGCATCGGGCGGGACGGTGATTCCCGCGTCGGAGCGAAGCTGGTCGGCCGGCGTGGAGTCCGGATCGTCGTGGAACAGCGCGACCATTTCAGTCGTTGGCGGCTGGATGAGCCCCGCGCCGCCGGCGATCTGCCCGAGGCGCTCGAAGGCCTCGTTGATCTGCAGGTATGGTCCGATGTGGCGTACAGCCGCGACGCGAAGCTCGGGAAAGTTCTTGATCTCGACGTCCATGGAACGACCTCCGAAGTCTCGTGGGATGAACTGTGGAATCGAGCCCTGTGCGTCGTAGTGCACGCCGCATGGTGCCGCGAGCTCGATGCGTGGGTGCGGCCGCTGGCGAAAGCCGCTGGGAGATGTGGCGTAACTCGCTCGAAAGGCGCGGGTGAACGCTTCGTGCGTGTCGTACCCGGCGTCGAAGGCGATCGACGTCACGGGCTGATCGCTATGGGCGAGCCGGTATGCCGCGCGCTCCATGCGCAGGCGGCGAATCAGCTCGAGTGGCGTCTCCCCGACGATGCCGCGAAACACCCGATGAAAATGAAAGGGCGACAGGCAGGCCTCGGCCGCGAGGCGGTCGAGTGCGACGGCCTCATCGAGGTGCGCTGCAGCGTGCTCGATGACGCGTTGCACGACCTGCATGTAGAAGGAGCGCGTGTCCGATTTCATGTCGCGAATCTATCGCGGGCATGAGGCGTGTCGCTTGACGTGGGTTGCGCATTTTCATCTCGCAAAGCCGAACGAAGCGGCCGACTTCATGTCAGTCCTTCATCGACGGAGGAGCATCGACGACCTGCAACGCCGATGGTGGAAAGCCGAACATGCGGTTGGACGTGCGTGACAGATGCGCCGCATCGGCGAATCCGGCTTCGTGTGCAGCTGTGGAGATCGATTCGCCATCGATCACCACTTCCCACGCGCGCAGGAAGCGTCGCCACAGGACGTATGGGCGCAGCGCGGTGCCCGTCTGCTCGACGAAGAGGTGGCGGAATCGACTGGGTGAGAGGAACGCCTCGCCAGCCACTTCCTCGAGCGTCAACGGCGCATCGAGATGACTGTTGATGTAGACGACGGCGCGCAGGATACGTTCGTCCGACACGGTGGTTGGGCCGATTCCTCCCGTGAGTGCCTGCACGATGTCTCGCGCTGCCTTGCCGATCGCGTGGGCAGGCTGCCCCGTGGACCACGCCGAGAATAGTTGAGGCGCCACGTCGGAGAGTGTGTCCGCGGGTAGTCCGACGATGCCACTGTCCAGGTATCGCTCGGCGAGCGCGCGGCCCTCGCGTGTCTCCGGCTCGACGAAAAGCACAGCATCGAAGGCCACGTGCGTGGCGTCCATCATGTGTGGCTGCCGCGACGCGATGATCGCCGCATCATACTCGGTCCAGTCCACCTCTTCGCTGGGACGAAAGCGGATTCCGCGCTCCGAGCCGAAGCCGATCTGGATCGCATAGTGCGCATGCATCGGCGTCACCGCGTCCGCTCGGCCGATGAGCAGACAGCCACCGTCCCACGGCACGAATGCGCCAGTGCCCATCGAGCCGCTCATCGACGCTCCCCATGGTGTTGCGCCATTCTACCATGGCGACAGCCGGGGAGCGAGGAGGGAGAATCACGTTGAACGCGACGCTGTCGATTCCGGCGCGGCCGACGATCACGAGGGCGACGTTCCACCAACCGGCGCGGGGCAGCACGACACCGTCGACGCGATAGTCGCCGTGGCCGATGTAGCGAGCAGTCATCGCGGGACGGCGGTCGGCGGTCTCCGGCATCCAGGGCTGCACCGTGACTCGCGCGTGAGCGACCCGCTGCTGGTTGCGTCGCGTCAGGTGGATTGTCCAACTCTCAGTGGCGCCGACGATGAGTGGCGTGGTACTCACGACCTCCGCAGCGTACTTGCCGCCATGGGAGCGCCGCCGGCCAAGGCTCGCAACAGGTCCAGCGGGAATCGTCGCGGAAGCCATTGGCTGCGCCGGGCGGGAGCCAGGATGTGGGCGTGCGATCCACGCGGCACCGGCGGCGATGCCGATCGCCACCGCGGTGCTGGCGATCCAGTGTCCCGTGGACGAGAGGCGGCCATTCCTGGTCCGCGACGGCCGATCGAGCAGCCGGAATTCTCCAGTGTGTGCGTCCATCCGATCTCCTGTGCGATGAGTGACACCGCAAGCTCGCCCGCGATCAGCACAGCGTCTTGAACGAAACGGCTGAAGTGCGGAATGCGACTGACCGATACTACCTTTGGAGAAGCGTGTCGAACGGACTTCAGGTCGGACGAGGTGGGAAAGGGATGGCAGTTCACAGAATTCTCATCGTGGATGATGAGAGCCTCATGGCGAAGCAGCTCGGGGCGCAGGTCATCAGGTGCGGCTTCGAAGTGGCGGCAATCGCGTCATCCGGCCGAGAGGCGCTTGCGCTCGCGGCGGAAACGCAGCCGCATCTCGTGCTGATGGACGTGGTCTTGAACGGCGAGATGGGCGGCGTCGAAGCCGCCGAGGAGATCCGGCGCCACTCGCCGATTCCGATCATCTTCATGGCCGACGACACGGACGACGCGACGCTGCGACACCTCAGGGAGATCCAGCCCTTCGGTCACGTCTCGAAACCGGTGTCGGACGACGAGTTGCGGATTCACCTCGAGGCGGCGCTGAACGACGACGCGACGAGGCTGGTCAGCGACCACGAGGAGCGCTTCTTCCTCGTCTCCATCGACATGCTCTGCTGCCTCGGCTTCACCGGCTACTTCAAGCGCCTCAATCCGGCGTGGGAGAGAGCGCTCGGCTTCTCGACGCAGGAGTTGATGGCACGACCGTTCATCGAGTTCGTGCATCCGGACGACCGTGAGCGCACGCTGAAGCAGAATCGGCTCGTGCGCACCGGCGGTCAGGCGCTCGCGTTCGAGAACCGCTACCTGTGCAAGGACGGCTCGTATCGCTGGCTGCTGTGGAACGCTGCGCCGGACGCCGATCATCACGTCATCTACTCGGCCGCGCGTGACATCACCGAGAGCAAGTGTGCGGCCGAGGAGCGTGAGACACTCGTGCGTGAGCTGCAGGCGGCGCTCGCCGAAGTGCAGACGCTGCGCGGGATCCTGCCGATCTGCTCCTACTGCAAGAAGATCCGCGACGACGCGGACTACTGGCAGACGGTCGAAGGCTACATCTCCCAGCACACGGGGATGAAGTTCAGTCATGGAATCTGCCCGGAGTGCTATGCGAGCGAAGTCGAGCCGATGCTCTACGAGTTGGAGGAGCGCGCGCGGCACGCCGGCGACTAGGGCGACAACGCCACGGCGCGCACCGAATCCCAGACGGCGAGCGCCGGCTTCGGACGATAGTTGACGTCGAGCAGCCCGAGCTGCGCAAAGAGTGGCAGAATCGAGCCAGCTGGAACCGGATACGACGCCATGTCGAAATCGGTCATCGTGATCTGGAAGACGCCCACCAACTTCGCCGCATCGGCGATCTGCATCTGCCGGCGGATGTAGCGCGCCTGGAGTACCGGCGATGACGTCACACCGGTGACGGAACCCGACGTCCACCCGCCCTCGACGACGAGCATCGGCAGCGGCGCGTCGGCGACGAGCCGCGAGTAGTACTCGATCGGCAACTGCTCGGGCGCGGTGAAACCGGCGAGATACGGATATGACGAGAGGCCGATCGCCTGCACGAAGGGGAAGTCCGTGCGGTCGCGCTGGATGCCGACGTAGCTGCCCGCGGGCAGTCGTCCCCACGCCGTCTCGACCTGCACGCTCACCATCAGTTGCGTCGTTGATCCGGCCGCGCGAAGCTGCTGCGCTGCGGCATTCGTCATCGTGACGACGGCCGCATACACCGCGGATGGCGCAATGGTGCGAACGAGATTCGTCTCCATCGCGAGCGCGAGATACCGGGGATGCAGGATGCTGTCGAACGCGACGACGTACTCGCGATATGCGCGCTGCACCGCGGGCTCCGTGATCGAGCGACCGAGCGTGACCAGCGCGTCGTGCTCGGCGGATCGATTGAGGCCATTGGTGACATCGAGTGTGGCGACGAGGGGCAAGCCGCGCTGCTGATAGCGCAGTGCGAGCGGATACTGATCCCGGCGAATGAGGACAGACGGGCTGCTGTCGGCGAGCAGCGCGACCCACGGGACGTCGATCACCATGAGTGCGGCGTCGCTGTGATTCGTCAGCGAGTCGACCGTGCGGAGCACTTCCTGTACGGTGAGTCGCGGCGGAAGTGACGAAAATCCCATGCGATACGTGCGGGCACCGGGACGACTCGGCTCAGTGCCCGTCGACGCGCAGCTTGCCACGACGGCCGAGACGATCAGAGCGCGCAGCAGCGTGATGCATTTCATCGGCTAGACTCCTGTAAACAGCCACCTACGAAAGAGCAGGTCCTTCGACTCCGCTCGGGACGACAACGACGTCACGCGGTCCCGAGGTTCCGGAACGTCGAAGAGAGCCAGGTTCATGCGAACAGGCGGAATCGGTAGACTTGTGGCAGCGTTATCCGTGTTTCCGGTGCATAGCGCACGCCGTCACCGATTCATCCGAGCGACACGCGGAGTCTCAATGGCCGACCGAAAGCACGGCGCCGCCGCCCCGGCGACGACGTCCACGATCACCGGCGCGGATTGGGATGGCCGTGATATCTCCGAGGAGAAGCACGAGAGCGTGCTGTTCGTCGATCTCGACTTCCTCGGCAGCATGTTCGACCGCTGCACGTTCGATACGACGCAGGTCGTCGGCGGAAACTGGTCGCACGTCGGCCTGCCGGGCGTCGATCTCCGGTCGGCGACGTTCAGCGGTGTGCGGATGCGCGAAGCGGACCTCACCGGTGCGCGCTGTCAGGGTTCGTCGTTGCGCGACGTCGATCTCACTGGCGCGTGGCTGCATCGCGTTGACTTTACGGACTGCGATCTTCGCGGATGTGACCTGAGCGCACTCGTGCCGGATGAGGTCGAGCTCAGAGGGGCGATCGTCACGTATAACCAACCTACCGATAAATTCTCACGATGACCAAGACCCTCGCGCGCTGCCGATGGGCCGAGAGTGACCCGCTCCTCCGCACCTATCACGACGAAGAGTGGGGCAATCCCGTCCACGACAGCCGAGAGCTCTGGGAGACGCTGATGCTCGAGGGCTTCCAGGCCGGACTCTCGTGGCTCACCATCCTCCGTCGGCGCGAGGGATTTCGCGCGGCGTTCAAGGGCTTCGATCCCGAGGTCGTCGCCAGGTTCGGCGCGCGCGACGTCACACGACTGATGGGGGATGCCGGAATCATCCGGGCCAGGGCGAAGATCGACGCCACCATCAACGGCGCGCGCATCTACCTCGCGATGGCCGAGGCGGGGGAGGACTTCTCGTCGTACGCGTGGTCGTTCGTCGACGGCACGCCAATACGCGGTGACGGCGTGACGCCACTCGCGCAGACGCCGCTCTCCGAGACGATCTCGAAGTCCCTCAGGAAGAAGGGATTCAAGTTCGTCGGTCCGGTCATCGTCTATGCATGGATGCAGGCCGTCGGTCTCGTCGACGATCACGCCATCGACTGCTTTCGGCGAGCCAGGCGCACGAGGCGAGCTTGAGCACCTCCGCACCCTGCGCCATCTGCGATGTCCGTCCCAGTCTCCATGTGACGCACATCACACAGGTCCAACAGGTGGCAAGCATGCGTACCATCATCACGTGGACCACCCCTCGACTCGAGCCCGCAGTGCTCCGGCCCGGTGGTTGCCGATACTAGCTTTCGATGCCTGACCGCAAGAACCGCGAGGTCGTGGTTCCGATCGCCAGGTGCTGTACCTCGACGCACCAACCCCGCGGACGCAAGCATTGCCTTCCGATCGACTCGCCAGCGTACTGAAGTTGCGAATGGAAAGCATCCTGGAGGCGCTCGCCGAGGGTGTCGCCATCCTCGATGCCGACGGCGTCATCCAGGCGGTGAACGAAGCCGCCGAACGCATCCTCGGCGCGCCACGCGCGGTCATGCTCGGCGCAGCCCTGCTCGACCTTCCATGGGTGGCGTACGAGGGCGATGGCCGGCTGCTGGAACGGGCAAAGCATCCGATCATCGCGGCGTTGCGCACTGGTGAGGACCAGCCCGAGCGCTTGCTGATCTATCCGCACCCGAGTGGCAAGTCGCTGACGGTCGCCGCTGCCGCGCGACCGCTGTTCGATGCAGACGGACGCGTCGAAGGCTCGCTCTGCTACTTCCGTGACGTCACCACCGAGCATGCGGCCAACGAGCTGGTCAAAGCCAGCGAGGCGCGATATCGCGAGCTGTTCGACAAGAACGGAACGGTGCAACTCATCGTCGATGCGGAGACGAGCATCATTCAGGCAGCGAATCCCGCTGCGCTTCGCTTCTATGGCTACGCGGAGCAGGAGCTGGTTGGCAAGCATGGCTCCATATTGACCCGTCTGGACCCGTCGGCATCGGAATCCACGGTGCAGGCGGTGAAAGCCGGCGACATCACGATGTTTCGGCGCACGCAGCTCACGTCAGCCGGTGAACCGCGCGAGATGGAGGTATACGCGAGCCCCATCCAGGTCGACGGCCGGCCGGTGCTGCACGTCATCCTCATCGACGTCACTGCGCGCATCGAGGCGGAAACGGGACGTCGTCGTCTCGCCGCGATTCTCGACCAGACGCCGGACATCGTCGGCATGTTCGACCTCGAGGGACAGCTGTTCTATGCCAATCAGGCCAGCCGCGCGCTGATGGGCCTGGGCCCCACGACCGAGACCGCCGACGGATCGGCGATGACCGACATCCCGCGCGACACCATTCGCAAGGGCCACGCAGGAGGTGACGCCGATCGCGTCCTGCGCGAGGCGACGACGGTCGCCGCAGAGGTCGGAAGCTGGCGCGGCGAGACCCAGATCGTCGACCGCGACGGCAACATCAGGACGATGAGCCAGATCGTCATCGCGCATCGAAATGCGGACGGTTCGCTCTCGCACTTCTCGACCATCCTGCACGACGTGAGCGACATGCGCCGCGCCGAGATGCGCCTGCTCGACCAGGCGCACGAGCTCGAGGTGCAGACGGAGGAGCTCAGGCAGCAGACGGACGAGCTGTTCCTCGCACGGGATCTCGCGGAAAAGGCGAACGCGGCGAAATCGCAATTCCTCGCGCACATGAGTCATGAGCTGCGCACCCCGCTCACCGCCATCATCGGCTTTTCGCGCGTGCTCGCGTCGAACCGTGCGGGCAATCTCTCGGAGCGGGAGAAAGCATTCGCCGAGCGCGTATCCGACAACGCCGTGCGGTTGCTGGCGCTCATCGACCAGCTGCTCGACCTCTCGAAGATCGAGGCGGGCCACTCCGAGTTGGAGCTGAGCGACGTGGACGTGGCAGCGATGACGAGCGACGTCATCACCGATTGCGAGACGCTGCCGCGCGCGCCGGGCGTCACGCTGAGTGCCCACGTGACGTCCACGCCTGCCATGGTGCGCGCCGACGCCACCAAGCTGCGTCAGGTGATCGTGAACCTCGTCGGGAACGCGCTCAAGTTCACGGCGGTCGGCAACGTGTCGGCGACGGTCACCGTGCTCCACGGTGCCGCCGCGACGCTCGCGATCGCGGATACAGGCGTGGGCGTCGCCCCGGAGAATCAGGCGACGATCTTCGAGCCGTTCGCGCAGGAGGACACGACGATCACGCGCCGCTTCGGCGGAACGGGATTGGGCCTCGCGATCTCTCGGCGGTTCTGCGAGTCGATGGGATTTGCGCTGACAATGGACAGCGTGCCGGGCGAGGGATCGGTGTTCACGATCGACTTCAAGCCCGCGTAGTCGGTGTGGGCCGCGGGCAGCCTTCAGACCCGAGTCCTCCGCTGCAGCACTCGCGGCGCAACAGTTGCCCTCTCCTGTCCCACACTCTGGAGGGGAATCAATGAGCAAGGACAAAAGCCCAACCGGGCACAAGCACGACGACAGCGACCGTGCGTTGGACAAGGGCGCGACGACAGAGCAGGCGTCTGCTTCGGGACCGACACATGATCCCGACGAGATCCGCAAGCACGACGACTCCGGCAAGGATCGCCTGTTCGAGGGACGCCAGCAGCACGACGAGGCGGAGAAGAACAGCGAGAAGTCGCGTCTCGCCAAGGACGTCGCCAAGCATCATCACGCGGTCGACGAGGACGTCGCGGACTCGGGCTCGGGCGACAGCGCGAAGCGCAAGAGTTGAGCATCAGGCCCTCGCGTTCGCTCGACGCGGAGGTATAATATTGCGGACTTCGGCGCGCCCGCCGTCCACTCGCCACGCGCCGGCACCATCCAATAGAGGTCGCCGTGCGGCGCCACGCCCTGCTTCTCGCCCTGCTTCTCTGCGCGCCGGTCGCCGGTCGCGCACAGGACCAGGGTCTCCGCTCCAAGATTTCGCAGCTCTTCATCTTCGGAGCAGGCTCGGATCCGCTCTTTCTCGCCGGCTCCGGTGATCCGAACAACCCTGCGTCGTTGCGCGCGCATGGCGCGCACTTCATTCCGTCGGCCAACGCGCAGAACGGCAGCCTGATCGGCTTCCTCATCGAGGCGATCGGCGGCAGCGTCGCCAACGTGCCGATCGGTGCGACGTCGGGATCGGAGACATTCCAGTTCGTCAACGGCGTGCCGCTGCGCACGTCGACATCCGCCGGTCCGATCTTCGCCGAGCGTGCGCAGACGATGGGTCGGGGCCGTTCGTTGGTGGGGCTCGGACGGAGCAGCTTCAACTTCCGGTCGCTGCGGGGCGTACCGATGGACAACGTGCAGCTCACGTTCACGCACGAGAACGTCGACTTCGACGGCTGCGATGCGACGGTCGGCGGAGCGGACTGCGGGCTGATGGGCGTTCCCGAGCGCGAGAACGACGTCATCGACCTCAGCCTGAATCTCGACCTGAGCGTCGAGGTGACCACACTCTACGCGACGTACGGCTTGTTCGATCGCGTCGATGTCGGTGTGGTGCTGCCGCTGGTGAATACACATCTCCGCGGGAAGAGCAACGCGCAGATCGTGCCCTTCGGTGGAACGACGGCTGCGCACTACTTCGGGGGCACGCCGCCGAATCCGGTGCTGCAGGCGGCGCGCGACGTCGAGGGTTCGTCGTTCGGCATCGGCGACGTCGCACTCCGCACGAAGGTCCTCGTGCGCGAATCGCCCGGCGCGAGCCTCGCCCTGCTGGCCGACGCGCGCTTTCCCACCGGCGACGACGCCGACCTGCTCGGCTCAGGGACGTTCTCGGCGCGCGGGCTGGCGATTCTCTCGGGGCGCGTCGGCGACATCTCACCGCATGCGAATGTCGGCTACCTGTATCGCGCCGGTGCCACGCAGAACGACGCGGTGCTCGCGACGGGTGGTTTCGATGACGAGATCGCGCACGGTGTGACGCTCGCGGTCGATCTCGTGAGCGAGCTGCAGGTGGGGCACTCGAAGCTGACGCTGCCCGCGCCGGTCGAGATCCAGTCGCCGTTCCATCGCATCATCACGCCGACGACGATTCCCGACATACGCGACGATATCGTGAGCGGGTCGTTCGGCTTCAAGTTCACGACGTCGAAGTCGGTGACGATCGTGACGAATGCGCTCGTGCCGCTGAACTCGGGCGGGCTGCGGTCGAACCTGATTCTCACAGGGGCGATCGAGTACATCTTCTAGGGTGTCGTCCCTCGACTACGCTCGGGACGACAGCTGCTACTTGATCGAAACGAACCGCCAGGTGCCGCCGTCCTTTCGCAGCGACGCCTGCAGCGTCAGCGGCTGGTGCTCGTTCCGGCCGCTCGACGTCACGAAGTCGTACGTCCCGTTCAACTTCGCGTCCGCGGTCGAGCCATCCACCTGAAGGCCCGACACGGAGAACACCGCGCGCACGCTGCGGACGCTCTTGAAGAAGTCATCGAACGCATTCGCCTGCGACGCGGACATGCCCGGATAGAGACGCTTCAGCTCGCCCACGTCGCGCGCCTCGATCGCCTTCGCATACTGCGCGACGATCGCCGCGATCTCCGCTGACGGATTGCTCGCCGGCTGTGCAGGCGGCGCCTGCACCGGCGGCGCAGCATTGATGATCACTGCCGGTGCCTTCGGCTGCTCGCGGACGGCACTCACCGACGCCGTCGTCGCCGCCGCGACACGCGCCGCGCTCTCGGCGGCGGCATACGCCGTCGTCGCCTGCGTGAACTCGCGCATCGCCGCATCACGCTGCCCCTTCTTCACGAGCTGCGCACCGGCCGAGAGGTGCTGATCGCCAGCCGACAGCTGCGCGGATGCGGCGCCCGCGTCCACCGCTCGACGACGCGCCAGTTGCGTCGACACCTGAAGCGACAGCGCGAGCGACAGGTCGGTCGCCGCGGGAACGGGAGCGGGAGCGGCTTCGGTCTTCCGCGTCGCTCGCGGTGCCGTGGCTGGCGCCGACGCAGCCGGCGGAGTCACCGCGACGATCTTCGCCTGTGGAAGCGTCGGCGCTGGCGGCGGTGACGTCGCCGGCGTTGCCACGTTCGACGCCGACTGCTGCGTCGCCACCGGCTCCTGGCTCGGCGCTGACCCACTGCGCCGCAGCGTGAATGTCAGCGTCGCACCGACAGCAACGACCGCAAGCGCCGCCACGCCGACGAGACGCATCCGGCCGCGCGCACGCTCCCTCTCCACGGCGCGTTCCGCCTCCTTTGCCTTCTCCAGCTGCTCCCTGCCGAGCGCCATCTCGATGGACGAGCGCAGCGAGAGCGTGTGCGAGCCCGTTGCTCCACCACGGCTGATCGAGGCGCTGACCGTGCTGAGCGCGTTCGCCATGTCGAGCGCCGTGGCGTACCGATCCTCCGGTTCCTTGGCGAGCGCCTTCATCACGATTTCGGCGAGGTCGGGTCGCACTCCCGATACGATCTTGTCCGGCGGCTCGGGATTCTCGCTGACGATCCGGAAGAGGACACTGTGCAGCGTGCCGCCCTCGAATGGCCTGATGTTCGTGAGCAGCTCGTACAGCACGACGCCGACAGCGAAGATGTCCGTCTGCGCGGTGATCTCGCCGCCGGTGACCTGCTCCGGCGCCATGTAGTTCGGCGTGCCGAGGATGAGGCCCGTCTTCGTGACGTTGGATGAAGCCGTATGCGCGATGCCGAAATCCATGATCAGCGCGCGCCCTTCTTCGTTCACCCGGATGTTCGCCGGCTTCATGTCGCGATGAACGATGCCGCGCTTGTGCGCGTAGGCCAGTCCATTGAGGACGCCGATGATGATCTCGATCTTGTCGGCGAGACTGATCGGGACCTTGCTCTCGATCAGCTGCTCGAGGTCCGTGCCCGCGACGAACTCCATCGCGATGTACAGATGGCCATCCGTCTCGCCGCAGTCGTAGACCGTGATGACGTTCGGATGCTGGAGCGAGCCGGCCGCGCGCGCTTCGCGGAGGAAGCGTGTGCGAAATTGCTCGTCGAGGGCCAGGGCATCGTTCATCACCTTCACGGCGACGCTGCGATTCAGCATCGGATCCAGAGCGCGGTAGACCACACCCATCGCGCCTTCGCCGATGAGGTTCTGGACTTCGTACTTGCCGACTTTGGAAAGGTTGGTCATGCCGCGGTAGCGCGTGGTCCGAATCGCGGGGGGCGGACCCGTCGCGAGGCCTCAATATCCCCCTCTCGAGCGCACTCGGCAACAGCAGGAGTGCGAAAACGACGCGCAGCGCTACTACTGCCAGCGGTTGATCACCGACACAGGGCTCCGTTCAGTTACGCATGAAATGACAGGTATAGCCGCCCGGATTCTTCTTCAGGTAGTCCTGATGATACGTCTCCGCGCTATACCACGTCCCCGCTGGCTCGATGGAGGTGGTGATCGGCTTCTTCCACTGGCCCGACGCGTCCACGCGCTGGATCACGCGCTCCGCCGTCTCCTTCTGTTCAGGCGACTGGGGAAAGATGGCCGAGCGGTACTGGGTGCCGACGTCGTTGCCCTGACGGTTCGTCGTCGTGGGGTCGTGCAGCTTGAAGAACCACTTCTCGAGCAGGTCTTCGTAGCTCAGCACCGTGGGATCGAACGTGATCTTCACCGCCTCGGCGTGCCCCGACTTGCTGTCGTGCGTATCGTGGTAGTTCGGGTTCTCGAGCCATCCGCCCGTGTAGCCGACATCCGTATCGATCACGCCGGGCACCTTGCGGAGGATGTCCTCGACGCCCCAGAAACAGCCGCCGGCCATGACAGCGACTTCGGTCTGCTTGCCTGTCGTCAATTCACTCGCGCTCATCGTGTTGCCTCGCTCTCTATTGATCAACTTCGAAGATACCCGGAGTCATCCCGAGTGACTACCACTGTATACGACGATGGGGCAGCGCACTGAACGCCGCGCCATCGTCAGTGGTTGCGTCCGCATCCGGTGCAGCGCACCTGTGAGCAGCATCGACAGCGCACCATATTCTCTTCGACTCTTCCACCAGCCGGATGTCGCACTTTCCGCCGGTCGTCTACGCCATCGCCTTTGCCGCGCTCGTCGTTGCGCTCACCGCACTGGCGCGGCGGCTTCCGGTGCCGACGCCGATCCTCCAGGTAGCCGCCGGTCTGCTCATCGGGCTGTTGCCCGGTGTGGAGATGCCGGAGCTGGATCCGGACGTCATCTTCTTCGTCTTCCTGCCGCCCGTTCTCTGGGCGGCGGCGTTCTTCACGTCGCTGCGCGACTTCAAGGCGAACATCCGGCCGATCGGCCTGCTCGCCGTCGGGCTGGTGCTCGTGACGACGGTGGCCGTCGCCATCGCGGCGCGTGCCTTCATGCCCGGACTTCCCTGGGCTGTCGCGATCGCGCTCGGCGCCATCGTCTCGCCGCCCGATGCAGTCGCCGCCGCGGCGATCGTCTCGCGCCTACCCGTCCCGCGCCGCGTGATCACGATTCTCGAGGGCGAGAGTCTCGTCAACGACGCGTCGGCGCTCGTCCTCTATCGTACCGCGATCGCCGCCGCGGTCACCGGACAGTTCAGCTGGGGCGCGTCAGTCGTCCGCTTCTTCATCGATGCCGGCGTCGGGGCACTGGTCGGCCTCCTCGTGGGATGGCTGATCATCCGCGCCATGCGGTGGACGAAGGACGCGCTCGCCGAAACGCTGCTGACGATCGCGGGTGCATACATCGCCTGGGTGGTCGCGGAGCAGTTACACGTCTCGGCCGTGCTGGCGTGCGTTGCCGGTGGACTCTATCTGCGGCAACACCTCTCGACCGCTGTCGGCCCGTCGTCGCGACTACAGACGAAGATCGTGTGGGACCTCATCGTGTTCCTGCTCAACGCGATGATCTTCCTGCTGCTCGGCGTGCAATTCTCGGCGCTGGTCTCCGCCGTCCCGGCGGGCGAATTGGGATCCGTGATTCGCACGGGGCTCGTGGTGGGCATCGTGGCGATCGTGGTACGGATGCTCTGGGTACCAATCAGCCAGGTGCTGCCGCGGCTGCTGCGAACCAAACGTCGACGCGACGAGGTGCCGCTGCGCTGGAAGGCGATCTCCCTGGTGTCGTGGACGAGCATGCGCGGCATCGTGTCGCTCGCGTCGGCATTGGCGCTGCCGTTCGTGCTCGCGAACGGCGCGCCCTTTCCGCATCGCACGGAGCTGATCGTCATCACGATGGTCGTGATCATCATGACGCTCGTGGTGCAGGGGCTGACGCTCGCGCCGATTATTCGGTGGTTCGACTTTGCGCCGGAAGTCGAGCACATCGAGGAGGAGCGCATCGCGCGTCTCGAAGCGGCGCGCCGAGGCGCGGAGGCGTTGGAGGATGCGTCGCGGGAGGATTGGGTGGACCCGCGCGACGTGGAGTGGTTGCGCGCGGAGCTGCGCGATCGCGTGCGCCTGCGTGAGCATCCGGGAGGGAGCCCGGACGGCCGGCGCCGCCTGCGGGCGCGGATGATCAAGGCCGAGCGCCGGATGCTCGTGCGTCTGAGGAACGAGGGCGCGATTTCCGATGAGGTGCTTCGCGAGCTGGAGCTCGAGTTGGATCTCGAGGCGGTTCGTGCGGGATTGGGTAATGCGCGCTAGGCGGTGTCGTGGCGGTCGGTCGCGCGTATTCCTTCCGACGGCCACGTCGCGCTCTAGCCGCTACCGCCGTCCACTCTCCGTCGGCCGCGCTCGGAAGCCGTCTCCAGGAACACGCACTCCCTCCCCCAACCCACTCGACAACGAGCGTCAGAAGCCAGCAACGTCAAACGCCGTTTGATCCCCCTCCCTTTGGGCGAGTGCTCACTGCCAGTGTCACCCAGCGAAGAGATGTAGAAGCGCGAAGTGGCCGTCGGAAGGAATGCACGCGACGATCGCGCAACGATCCCGAACGCTCTCTGAAAACGCAGTCACGCCCCTAAAGCTCCAGAGCTGCAGGCTTACTCGTCGACCCCTCCTCGAGACGCTCGGTCCGATCGAGACGATCCACGTCGATCGCGAGAACACCATCTGTCGTACTCGCAAAGACACTCGCCCACTTCACGTCCCATCGCATTTCGTCCCACAGGTACGACCCGCGCGTCGTCACGCGCGTCGAGAATGTCTCCTCGTGTGCGTTCACGAGGATGAGAAGCTCCGCTTCCGACTCGCGCAACCGCTCCGGCGTCATGCCCCGCATCGGGCTGTCCGCCGTAATGGGATGCACGACCGTCCAGTGCAGCGTGAAGAACTCCACCGAGTCGCGCTCCAGCGCGAGTTGATGAAAATTCCGCTCGCGCCGGCCGTCGACCTCCTCGAACATCACGAGGTTCACGCGCACCTGGACGTCACTCAGCTCGCTCGGTTTCGCATTGACGATGCGGAACATCAAGCCGCGCCCGCCTTCGTACGGCGCGACGATCGCGGACTCGCTGAACCGGAGTCGCATGCGCGGACGCGTCACGCGCGCGATGATCAACCCACCAGCGCCCAGCAAGGTCAATGGGCCCAGCAGCGATTCGAGCACGAACAGCCAGTGCGCCGTGGGGCCCATCACGTACATGTCTCCCGTGCCCACCGTCGTGAGCACGCCGACGCTGAAGCTCAGCGCGCGGAGAAACGGGTCGTTCCCCTCCGTGCCCTGACCGCCCTGCAGGGTGCCGTCGCCGAGCGCGATGTACGACAACGCAAAGATCCCGTTGATGAGCAGGAGGACGCCCACCAGCCACGCGATGAACATCGGCCACGGCGCATTGAGCGCCCCGAGGTAGAGACGCGCCGTTCGCTGGGACCCGAGCCCGTACTTTCGACTCGTCGGCACGCCTTCATGGCTGAGAAAGCGTCCGCGGACCTGCTGCGCGACGAAGCGGCCGAAGCCGAGGTCGGACTGGTCGCCCGTGGGCGGCAGTGGCGGCGGAGCGGGGCCGTCTTCTGGTGGAGTGGTCACGCGAGGATGATCCCCACAAGGATCGCCCAACGCAAGCACGAAGGGTCGTTCGTGGTGTAACACGGTGATACGGCGATGGAACGCAGCGATTCGTGAAAGCGTACGCGTGACCGTAGTCACAGTGCCGTAAACCGTTATTGGGTATTGCCTTGTAGCGTCGGTCGCGGCTTGTTGGCTTGGGCCCGCCGCCTGCCCCTGATGAGTGTCGAGATCGGGAAATGGTTCGGTCTCGAACCCTCACGCGATGGAGCTGTCATGCAACCGAATACCCGGACGATCCTCCTCACGCTCGGCACGATGGCCGCGCTCACCGCCTGCGCGGCGGACTCCACGGCGCCGGGCGCCGCGGGACGCCAGTCGATGACGGTTTCCTTCACGACGGCCGCATCCTCTGGGGTGGCGGCGTCGCGCATCGACGTGGGCGGACTCTCGCGCTCGCTCGCCGATACTGTGGGCGGCAACACGCTCGTGATCTCCAAGGTGGAGCTCGTGCTCGCCCGTGTCGAGCTCGTGCGCGCTGGCGCCACCTGCACGAGCACTGAAGCCGCCGGCGACGACGTCCGTGGCGACGATCACGACTGCGCCGAGCTGGAGTTGGCGCCCAGCCTGGTGAACCTGCCGGTGACCAGTGCGGTCGCCACGGCACTGAGCGTGACGATACCCGTCGGCACATATTCCTCGCTCGAGGCGAAGGTGCGGCCGGTAGATGCCAATAGCGGACACCAGGGCGCAGGCACCGCCGCATTTCTCACCGCACATCCGGATCTCGCCGGAGTGAGCGTGCGCGTCCAGGGGACGTATAACGGCAAGGCATTCACGTACACCGCGGCGCCGCGTGCGGAGCTCGAGATCGCATTCAACCCCGCGCTCGTCGTGGCTGACAGCGCCGCGAACATCACCGTCAACATCGATGTGGCGAAATGGTTCAAGACGAATTCGGGGGCGTTGATCGATCCGTCCACCGCGCTCGACGGCCGCAGCAACGCCAACGTCGTCGCGCAGAACATCCGCGACTCGTTCCACGCGTTCAAGGACGACGACCGCGACGGGCATGACGACCACGGACAACATGGTGCAGGACATCCTTGATCTGATCTCCAAGCGAGTCGAGCGCCGGCATCACTGCCGGCG
>JBDSML010000126.1:0-15102 GCA_039915865.1 Gemmatimonadaceae bacterium
GATGTTCACCGCGCCCACCTGCTTGCCTGTGGCCTTGTCCACGGCGTAAAGCTGCGGCGGTCCTGGCGGCTGGAAGCTGCGGCCCGTGCCGTAGATGACGAGCGTCTTCGTGTTCATCACCTGCGGCTGTCCACGGCCTCCAGTGGATGGCGGGAGGTTCACGCCGGCGAAGAGTGGATCTTTCGTCGTGACGGGCAGCAGCTGTCCGCCATTGGGCAGCCACCATTTCTTGTCGCCGGTGTTGAGGTCATACGCGATGATGCCGCCGAGCTGTTTCGGCTTGAGGATGGAGACTCCGCCGATCATCGAGCCCGCCGATCGGGCGGCGAAGTCTCCGCCGCGGCCGCCCGCTGCCGGCGGTGTGTAGCCCGGAGGGGCAGGCAGTGCGCCGGCGAGGCCGCAGGCGTCGTGCGGTGAGCTGTAGCGGAACTCGGAGCATGGGTCCTTCTTGAGCTGCACGGTGCTCAAGCCGCTTTGCGATCCGACGTAGAGTGCGCCGGTCTCCGGATCGACTGCTGCGCCGCCGTCGATGTTCACGCCACCCGAAGCGCCCGGTGCGTACCACGAGCAGGTGAGGCCGCCCTGCCCCGAACCGTCGGCGAGCATGGCGGGGATGTAGTACGGCCCCATGCGACAGCGCTTCGCGAGCTTGAGTGCGGAGTCCTTGATGGCTGGCGTGTAGTCGATCAGATCGGCCTCGACGAGACCCTGCTGTGAGAATGGCGCGGGCTTCGCCGGAATGGGCTGCGTGGGTGACGTCACCTCGCCGGGCACGTCGCTCTGGAGCACGGGCGTCTCGACGATGGGCCAGATGGGTGCGCCAGTGACGCGATCGAGCACGTAGACCCATCCCTGCTTGGTCGTCTGTGCGACCGCCTTGCGACGCGCACCGTCGACGGTGATGTCGATGATGTTCGGGAACATCGGCGTGTCGTAGTCCCAGATGTCGTGGTGCACCATCTGGTAGTGCCACTTGCGCTGTCCGGTCTTCGCGTCGAGCGCGACGATGCTGTTGCCGTAGAGATTGTCGCCGGGCCGGTGGCCGCCGTACTCGTCGAGCAGTGGCATGCCGACGGGGATGTAGACGAGTCCGAGCTCGGGGTCGGCGGAGTATCCGGCCCATGCGTCGTTCTTGCCGACGCCGTCCGTTCCGACCTTCGATCCGTTCTTCCACGTCTCGGCACCGTATTCACCGGGCTGCGGAATGAGGTTGAACTTCCACAGTTGCATGCCCGTGCGGACATCGAAACCGCGAATGTAGCCGGGCAGGTTGTGCGCGCGGATCGGGTAATAGCCGTGAATCGACGAGTTGCCGACGACGATGACGTCGCCGACGAGGATGGCCGGCGAGCTCGAGGCGATCTGTCCGTGCACGGGATCGATGCCGACGGTGCCATCGGCGCCGGTGCGTGTCGTCGCGTTCCATTTCTCTCCCGGCTTCGCTTTGCGAGCCGGGGCGGCGTCGCTGATGATGAGCTCACCGGTATCGTCGACGGCGAGCGGCACCATCGGGAAGCCGAGTCCGGTCATCAGGTCCACGACGCCGTTCTTGCCGAACTTCGGATCGGGCTTACCGGTCTTCGCGTCGAGCGACGCGAGGTGATAGCCGGGTGTGACGACGATGACGCGCTCTTCGGCGCCGCTCGTCCAATAGGCGAGTCCGCGGCCCGCATAGCGACGCGGGGCTTTCTGCCAGCGGATGCCTTCGTCCATCTCCCACTTCCAGAGCACCTTGCCGGAAACGGGATCGAGCGCGAACGCCTTGCGTCGATTGGTGGCGACGGTGAAGAGACGTCCCTTCGCGAACAGCGGCGTCGAGCGGAAGTATTCGTCCTCGCCGTATTGGCCGGCGTTCCACTGCCACGCGATCTGGAGTGAGTTGAAGTTGCTCGCGTCGATCTGGTCGAGTGGCGAGTAGCGTGTGCTCCATGCGTCGGCGCCCCAGTAGCGCCATTCGCCTGGCGCGTTGCCGCGCACGAGTGCCGGCGCCTGCGCCTGCACGGCGCGCGACGTGTTGGTGCGCGCGACAAGCAGTCCGGCGACGAGCGCCGCCGCGACGGCGGCCGACGCGGTGGTGCGGAGGATTCGTCGATTGGCTGAGCGTTCGGCCATGGGTCAGGGTCTCGTCTTGCGGGTGGGTTTCGGCGTCGGCTTGCTGGCGGACTTGGGCGGGATCTCGATGCGAATCTGCGCCAGCGCGGTCGAGTCGGCGAGCAACTCGGCGGTGCCGGCGGGCATGGCGTTCATCTTGAGCAGGTACGCGAGCACCTCGGCGTACTGTTCGGGAGAAAGGCTGCCGGGGTCGTTCTTCGGCATCTGCGTGCTCATGTAGCCGAAGAGGTCGGCGACGGTGCGGTCCTTCCACCACTTGGCGAATGTGACGCCGGTGTGCGATGCGGCGGTGTGACACGACCGGCACGAGAGCGCGTACGTCATGCGCCCACGCTCGGCTTGTGCGGGTGTATAGACGCCTGCGCGAGTGGTCTGCTGGGCGTGGACTGGTGGGGCGAGGAGGATGGTCGCCGCAACGAGATGAGCGAAACCCACACGGAACAGCGTGCGGGCATGCCCGTGTGCGCGTTGGCTGTTGCCACCAGTTTGCACAGCGCGAAGACATTGTCCTGTCAACCGACGAAATCCAAAGACCATCATTCTGCTCCGACCTCACGTTTCGCGTCGGGCCGACCGAGTCGAGCCCCGAACACCGACATGCCCCACAGTGCACACGCCGCAACGATCGCCACGATCAAGCCACGCATCAGACTCACGGCGAACGAGGCGTCGAGCACCGGCCACTGAAAGTGATACTCGCGCAGCACACTGCCCCGATCGAGCATCCAGTGCCACGCCGTGTGGGCGACCAGCGCCGAGAGAATGATGGTGCCCGTGCGTTCGGCGACGACGCGCTTGAACAGCAATGCCAGCACTGGAATGGCGAGCCCCAGCACGAGGAGTTGACCCAACTCGACACCGATATTGAACGACAGCAGCGACATCGCCAAGTGAGCGCCGGCGTACTGCATCGACTCGCGCAACGCAAAGGAGAACGCGAAGCCGTGCACGAGCCCGAAGAAGAAGGCGAGTATCCACCGCCGATCGGTGCGCGCGCCGACGATGTTCTCGAGCGCCATGTAGACGATCGAGAGCGCGACGAGCACCTCGATCAGGGGCGGAAACCAGAGCGCGTCCGGCGCGAGGCCCATTGCCGACGCTGCGAGCGTGATCGAATGCGCAACGGTGAATGCCGTGACGATCCCCACCAATGGGCGCAGACGCCGTATCGGAATCACGAGGCACAACACGAACAGCAGGTGGTCGATGCCATCCAGAATGTGCGTGAAGCCGAGTCGGACGAAGGTGAACGAGGCCTGATACCAGCGTGGGTCGAGACGCACGAGTCCCGGATCGCCGTCGTACTGGAATGCGCGCTCGCTGCTTCCGGGCGACAGGAAGCGGAGCGACGTACTCGTATGCACGCCGAGGTGGGCGAGGGATGGCTGGATGGAGAAGTTCGACTGATCCGACGTGATGCGGTACTCGAGTGCGACGTCGAGCATCGCCTGCGTCCATGGGAGGTCGACGTTCGGGTCGAGCGCCGGCGTTCGCAGGTGGGCGAGCGCGCCGTCGTACGTGACGAAGGAACGATCGGAGGGCAGACTGACGCGCACCGCGGCAATGGTTGGCGCGGCAAGCGGGATGTCGCCTTCGTACAGCGTGAGGTAGTCGGCGAGCCAGGTCGTCGCCGCCTGCCGGAGCATGGGATCGGACTTCGGGATGTCGAGATATCCCTGGCCGCGCTCGGGAAACTCGATGTCGCGCATGGCTGCGAGCGGCACGCGCAGGACGACGCGCATCACATTCCCGTGCGGGCGCACATAGGCCACGACGTTGACGCTGCCGGGAATTTCGTGCGCGTCACCCGCCACGGGCGCACTGAGCATCACAGCTAGCGCCAAGGCGACGGCGAGGCCGGCTCGGCGAATTGGGGCGCACTGGACGGAATCGCGTCTCACGTCGTAGAATCACCGGTCGATATCGCTGGCGCGAGTATACACCGCGTGCAATGTCGGCGCAGGACCCTGGCGTTTCGTGTTGGCTCACCGAGGAGGACGTTGATGCAGCGTCGTGCGATCATTGTCGGAACAACCGCCGCCGCGCTCGTCGTCGCGCTTGGAGCGGGACAGGCGGTGCTGCAGGCTGCGACCGAGGCGCAGGCGGTACAGGCGCCGAAATTCGAGGTCGACCCCTTGTGGCCCAAGCCACTGCCGAATCACTGGGTGCTCGGTTCGACGATCGGGCTCGGCATCGATTCGCGCGATCACATCTTCATCATCCATCGCGGCGACTCGACGCTCAACCAGCGCACGGAAGTCGGCGCGGACGCGAATCCGCCCATCGCCGAGTGTTGCCGGTCGGCACCGCCCATTCTCGAGTTCGACCCTGCGGGCAATCTCGTGAAGGCGTGGGGCGGACCGGGCGAGGGATACGTCTGGCCGAACTCGAACCACGGCATCACGATCGACGCCAAGGACAACGTGTGGATCGGCGGCAACGGTGCAGGCGACTCGCACATCCTCAAGTTCACGCATGACGGCAAGTTCCTGATGCAGATCGGCACACCCGGGCAGCAGCCGAACAGCACCGACCTGTCGCACTTCGGGCGCGTGGCGAAGATCTCGTTCGACAAGGCGGCCAACGAGGCGTTCGTGTCCGACGGGTACGGCAACAAGCGCGTCGCGGTGATCGACATGACGACGGGGAAGATCAAGCGCATCTGGGGCGCGTACGGCAACGTGCCCTCCGACTCGAACCTTGGCCGCTACACCCCGGGGACAGCATTGGCGCAGCAGTTCCGCAATCCGGTGCACTGCGCCGAGCCGACAACGGATGGTCTCGTGTACGTGTGCGACCGGCCGAACGACCGCATCCAGGTCTTCCGAAAGAATGGGACGTTCGTGAAGGAGAAGATCATCGCGCCGCTGACGCGCGGCGACGGCTCGGTGTGGGACATCGCGTTCTCGCGCGACCCGCAGCAGAAGTACATCTATCTCGCCGACGGCAAGAACGAGAAGGTGTACGTGATGGACCGACAGTCACTCGAGGTCCTCACGGCGTTCGGCGACGGTGGTCGTCAGCCGGGTCAGTTCTTCGCGGTGCACAGTATCGCGACCGACTCGAAGGGGAACCTCTATACGACGGAGACCTACGAGGGGAAGCGGGTGCAGAAGTTCGTGTACAAGGGGATCGGGTCGGTGGCGCGTAATCAGGGAGTGATCTGGCCGAAGTGAGCGGCGGCTCGGGGGCCGCGGGGCGGGCGCTCCGCGGCCCTTAGGGCAAACTACAGACAGCTACAACTACGACAGCAAGCGCAACTACAGGCTATAACTGCAACTACCTCACTCTCAGCACATCCTCTGCCTCTCCCCCGTCGCCCGTTCGGTAGAGGTGCATCACCTGCTGAAGCGCCTCGCGCTCGCGCGGCCAGAAGAATCGCTCGAGCGCCTCCTCGGCAGATAGCCACTCGTACGCTTGGTGCTCGGAACCGAGCGTCACCGGCTTGTGCGAGTCGACGAAGGCGGCGAACACCACGGCTATCTCCACCGTGTGCGACTTGTGCAGGTAGAATGGCTGCACGGTCACGTTGTAGAGCCTGTCGATGGCCAATCCAGTCTCCTCCGCCACTTCGCGCACCGCGGCGTCCTCCGGCTCCTCGCCAGGCTCGATCCGGCCGTGGACGGTCTCCCAGGCGCCAGGACAGCGCGTCTCCTTCGACCGCTGCAACACCAGCACACGCCACACATCCGCCTCGAGGGCGACGACATAGACGTCGACCGTTCCGACGTTGACGCTGGCCATGGCAGTTGCGACTGGTGGAGTGTTCGCGCGCTCGGCGCGCTGAGCCTCCAATGTAGGCGCCACCAACACCAATGGGGACGGCTCCGCCACCTGCGCCGCAGGCTCGGCAGCAATGCGCCGCAGCTCCTCCATCGTCGTCTCGCCCTTTCGAACGAGCGAAAGACCAGACTCCCACAGCGAGATGCATCCGCTCGCCCTGGCCGCTTCAGCGAGCGATTCGGTCGACGCCCCGGCGGCCACACGCCGCTCGAACTCCGGCGACGTCACGAGAATCTCCGCAATCGCCCGGCGGCCGCGATAGCCCGCGCCATCGCACTTCTCGCAGCCTACCGCGGCGCAGTCCGGACAGACGCGCCGCACCAGCCGCTGCGCGACGACCCCCTTCACCGCCGTCGCGATCTGGTAGCTCGCCACGCCTATGTCGAGCAGCCGCGTGACCGCGCTCGCGGCATCATTGGTGTGCAGCGTGGACAACACGAGGTGACCCGTCAGCGACGCCTGAATCGCAATCTCGGCAGTTTCCTTATCGCGAATCTCGCCGACGAGAATGACGTCCGGATCCTGGCGCACGATGGACCGCAGCGCCGCGCCGAACGTGAGTCCAGCACGCTCGTGCACCTGCACCTGGACGATCCCGGGCAACCGGTACTCGATGGGATCCTCGACGGTGACGACATTCACGCCGCGCATCTGGATCTCGCGCAGCGCGGCGTAGAGCGTCGTCGTCTTGCCCGACCCCGTCGGCCCCGTGACGAGGATGAGTCCCTCGCGCTGCTCGAGCAGCACGCGGATCCGCACGAGATCCTCGACGTCGAAGCCGATGGACTCCAGCGTGCGCAGTCCCGCGCTCCCGTCGAGCACGCGGACGACGATCTTCTCACCGTGCGATACGGGCAGCGTCGACACGCGAAGGTCGACGACGGTGCCAAACACGGCGACCCGAGCGCGCCCATCCTGCGGACGCATGCGGTCCGCAATGTCGAGACCGGAGAGAATCTTCACGCGCGACACGAGCGACGGCGCGACCGACCGCGGCAGCGTGCGCACGGGCCGCAGCACACCGTCGACACGATGCCGGACCGCAATGCCCTGCTCCTCCGGTTCCAGATGCAGGTCGCTCGCGCCCGCACTGATCGCCTCCGCCAACAGCTGATCGACCAGCCGAATCACCGACGCACCGACGTCCGTTGCGGCGTCGCCACTCAGGTCGGCGATGAAGCCCAGATGCTGTACCTCCACCGGCGGCGTCACAGGATCGGGACGAGTCGTGGGTGCCTCGGGGTACACGCGATCGAGGTTCACCGCGATTTCTACCACCGAGGCTACTTCCCACCGCACCCGATGACCGGTCGCGAACCCCACGGCACGCTCGGCATCGAGGTCGAGGGGATTCGCCGTGGCAACGACGATGACGCCGCGATCGACCGCCAGCGGAACCACCTTGTGGCGACGCGCCCACCGCTCAGCGAGCAGCGCCACGGCGCGTGGGTCGATGCGCGTGAAGTCCGCGCGCGGGAGGTCGATGGCAGGAGAGGCGGTCACGCCATGAGAATAGGGTAGCGCTTTCGAGGAGCGTCACCGATTTCTTGCAGGTTGTGACAGTTTTACGCGACACCCGGACCGGCTTACTGCACAAAGCCTAACGACGCAACGCTGAAAGACGCTGGCTGCGCCAACGCAGACTCACGCTGTAACAGCGTCTTGCTGTGTTGCCGAAGCCTGCGCAGCGCGCGCAAGCGCGCACAGCGTTCCGTAGTTTTTCTTTGCCGCGCAACTACAGGATGCCCCAAAAGTCCCGCGACACGTCGACGTTCAGGCCCCACCGTCCATTCCGCAGTCCGCGCGCCACCTGAATGCGCAGCAAATCAAAGAACGGCTGCACCGCCACGCCCACGCTCGTGTAGCCGCCCGACGGATGATCGACGTCACTCGACAGTGCGCGCCGAATGAAAGTCCCCTGCACGAACGGCGCGAGCGTCGCCTGGCCAGGCATCTTGCCGAAGCGGCCGAGCGACACTGACGGGGCCGGGATCTGCGTGCGCCACTCGAGACGCGTCGTCACGCCGCCACTGGCACCGAGCTCGTGGTAGCGATAGCCAGGCGCGCTGATCGGTCCGCCGAAATAGAGCCATTCCTGCGGCGGGATCTGCGCCGACGCGCCCACCGCGCCGCCGGCCACCAGCAGCGCGAGCCGTCCGCTCTCGAGTGGCCGCTCCATTGACAGCATGGCAAACGCTCGACCGATCGTCGAGTAACGGCTCGTCGCGATGCTGTCGAACCGCACGCGGCTCAAACGGAACTCACCGCTGATGCGGAGCTCCGTGCCGAACACCGAGAGTGCTGTCGGGCGGTCGAAGGTGAGCGTCGCACGTCGCGCACGAAGCGATCGCGCCGCCACGAGTGGATCGAACGTGCCCTCTGCAGGCACGGCGCGAATCGATAGTGCGCGCTGGCGCTCGATGGATCCGTCGAGACGAAAGTTGAAGCCCTTGATGCCACGCGCGTCGATGCCCACCCCACCGCCCTGCACGCCATAGGGATCCGTGGCGTCCGACCCGAATTCCTGGGCCGAGAGCGAGTTGATGAGGCGCGAGCGCTCCTGGAGGTCGCCGGCATCGCGGAAATCGTTCAGGCCAAATGCGCGCACGCCCCAGCGAGGTGACTGCCAGTCCAGGCCGACGTTGCCCTTCACGCGCTCATCGTCGACACCGTAACGCGCACGCAGCTGTGCGCCGTAGCCGCCACCGAATCGCGACGTGATGCCCGCACCGACGGCAAAGCCTTCGGCGCGATTGAAGCGAACGAAATCCGACACGCCCGATGCCGAGAGGGTGAGTCGTTGCGGGCGACGCAGCGCCTGGGCGCGAACGAGCGACCGCGCCTCCTCGCGAACCTGCTGGATATCGGCGTCCGTGACGGCCCTGACATCGCTCGGCAGAGAGTCGAGAATGCGAAACTTGCCGAAGTGGAATGTGTCACTCACGGCCTTCGGCGCGATCACGATCTCCGGTCCATTGAAGAACGATGGTTCGAGGCCGAGGTTGACCTGATAGTCGCCGATCTCCCAGCGGCCGCGGATGATGCCGCGGATGGGATAGTCGAGCCACGTGCCGCCGCGCTGGATCTCGATCTCCTGCTTGCGGGGCAGCCAGAAGCGTCCGCTGACGAGACTGTTCTCGATGACGACGAACAGGTCCTCGAGCGCTTTGTCCTTGAACGCGGCGCGGGTGAAGTTGAACGCCATGCGCACGACCTGCGCGTCGTCGCGATCGATGAACAGCGCACCGATGATGCGTGGCTCGCGGTCGTTCTTCGGACGGACCTTCACCTCGAGCACGTGGATGGTGCGACCGGGCAGTTGCATGGTCAGCGAGTCCGGACTGATCACGAAGTCGTACGCCGCGAGGCCCACGTCCGACAGCGGATGCGGCACGTCGCGCACTTCGTCGCCGTCACCGAGGCGGATGATGGCGGGAAAGTTGTTCTGGACGATGCCGAGGTGGTCGCGGTGGTACGAGATGTCCGTCGGCAGGAGCAGCGTATCGCGGCGGCCGAGGATCCGCTGCTTGCTCAGGTTGGGCGCGCGCCAATAGACTTCATTCACCAGCTCATCGGCCTTCACGACTTTGGGCGGCTCGGTGAGTCCTTCGCCCAGCTGCGCAAGGAAGGTGACGTACCCGTGAGCGAGGGCCTTGAAGTCCTTGAGGCCCGTGTCCGCGAGTTGCTGGACACGCCGCGCGGTAGCACGCTCGACAAGTGCGCGTGAGCGTGCATCATTCCAATCCTGGGCACTCGCCGTCGCCGGTCCGAGCGCCACCAACGACAAACCGCAGGCGGCGGCTGCCGCGGCGAGCAAACGATGCATCGATGAAAGTTCGCCAGCGTGTAGTAGCCGGACAAGCGCGCACAGGAAGGCCATGAGTTTCGCCGATTTTTGTCGGCGCGCACGCGCCGATCACGTCGTTCCCATCTGGCGCGACATCCTCCTCGACACCGATACACCGGTCACGGCCTTCGCCAAAGTGCGCGAAGGCCCGTTCGCCTTCCTGCTGGAGAGCGCTCCCGCGGGCGGCGAGACGTGGGCACGCTACACCTTTCTCGGCAGCGCTCCGCGCGCGGCGTGGCGGCTGCGCGACGGCGTCGTCGACGATTGGACTGCCGCGCGCGGATGGCACAACAGCCGCACGCCAGAGCGTCCGCTCGACGATCTCGACGCACTGGTGCGCGCGTGTCCGCCCGTGGAGGTGCCGGAGCTCGCCGGCTTCTGGAGCGGTGCCATCGGCTTCTTCAGCTACGACACCGTGCGCTTGATCGAGCGACTTCCGTCGCCGCCGCCGAAAGAGCACTCGATGCCGGACGCGCTGTTCGTCTTCACCGACGCGCTGGTGGTGATCGACAACCTGCGCGCCCAGGCACGCGTGGTCGTCGGCTCGCCACTCGGCGCCGATACGAGCGACGCCACCCTGCGCACGGCATACGACGCCGCACTCGCCACGATCGAGCGCACGATCGCTCGACTGCGCACGCCGATCACCCTGCCGCCCCTGGATCTGCGCGCCGACGCGCCGGCCGCCGAGGGCGTGTCGTCGTACTCGCGCGCGAAATTCGTGGCCGACGTGGACCGCATCAAGGAATACATCGCCGCGGGGGACGCCTTTCAGGTACTCCTCGCGCGACGCATCCGCGTGCCGCACGATTTCTCGTCCGACGCGCTATATCGCGCGCTGCGTGCGCTCAACCCGTCGCCGTACATGTACCACCTCGTGCTCGACGGCATGGAGCTCGTCGGCAGCTCGCCCGAGCTGCTCGTGCGCGTGAAGGGCGACAAGGTCACCGTGCGGCCCATCGCCGGCACGCGTCCGCGGGGCACGACCCCGGAGCTCGATGCGGCGATGTCGGAAGAGCTGTCCACCGACGAGAAGGAGCGCGCCGAGCACGTGATGCTGGTCGACCTCGGGCGGAACGACGTGGGGCGGCTGGCCGAGTATGGATCGGTGAAGGTGTCCGGCTACATGAACATCGAGAAATATTCGCACGTGATCCACCTCGTGAGCACGGTGGATGGCCGGTTGCGCAGCGGACTCGACGCCATGGACGCCTTCCGTGCGACCTTCCCTGCCGGCACCATGACCGGCGCCCCGAAAGTCCGCGCGATGGAGATCATCGACGAGCTCGAGCCGGAGCGTCGCGGTGCGTACGCCGGCGCGGTGGGTTACATATCGGCTGGCGGCAAGCGCATGGACCTCGCGATCACCATTCGCACCTGCGTCATCGCCGATGGTGTCGCCTCGATCCAGACCGGTGCGGGGATCGTGCTGGACTCGGTTCCCGCCAGCGAGTGGACCGAGACAGAGAACAAAGCGCGCGCGATGTTGCTCGCGATCGGCCGAGTGCGCGAAGCGATGCTTCGCGCCACCGGGCCTGACGCAGTCTAGGCAGCCACCGCTTCCTCACGCATATTCGTCCACGATGGCACTCCGTCTCATCAGTCCCGATGGTACCCAGTCGTACGACCTGCGCGACGGCGTTCCCCTCATCGTAGGGCGAGCGCCCACCTGCGACCTCCCGGTCTTCGACCCGACGATCTCTCGGCGCCATGCCGAGCTCGTCGCCGACGGTGAGTCGCTGACCATCAAGGATCTGGGCTCCAGCAACGGCACCTTTCTCAACGGCGCAAAGATCGAGCAGGCCACGGTGGCCATCGACGACCTCGTGGCGTTCGGCAAGGTGCCCTTTCGGCTGACGGTGTTCGCGACGCCCGTGATGGAGCCGCCGGTGGTCGTGACGTCGCAGGCACCGCCCGCCGGCGCGACGATCGTCCGCCAGATCCCGATGCGCGAATCGAAGGCGGCGCTCGCCTCGCTCAGCGCGCCGACGACGATGCCCGGCGGCCTCACGCGCATCGGTGGCGTGCCGCTCACCGTCCCCGCCGGCGACAAGAGCCAGCAGAAGCTCGCCACGTTGCTCGAGGTGTCGAAGGGACTGACGCGCGCCGTCGACGTCGACACCATCCTCGAGAAGATCGTGGGCTTCGCGTACCAGACCCTGGAGGTCGATCGCGTCGCCATTCTCCTCTGTGATGCGCAGGGCGAGTTGACACCGAAAATCTCGCGCGACAAGCGTGGCGGTGACGCGCCGCGCGCCGTGCCGCAGTCCATCGCGAAGAAGGCGGTGGCCGAGAAGGTCGCGCTGCTGTCGGACAATGCGGGCGAGGACCAGCGGTTCGGCGGGCAGTCCATCCTCATGCAGCAGATTCGCTCGGCGATCTGCGCGCCGCTCATCGGCAGCGAGGACCGCGTGCTGGGTGTGCTCTACGTCGACAACCCGAGCATCACGCACCGCTTCAGCGACGAGGACCTCGAGTTCCTCGTCGCGTTCGCCGGCATCGCGGCTGTCGCCATCGAGAACTCGCAGTTCGCGGAGCGGATCCGGCGCGAAGGGATCGTGCGCAGCAACTTCGAGCGGTACTTCGCGCCCCAGCTCGCGGCACGAATCGCCGATTCGCCGGGCGCATTGAAGCTCGGCGGCGACAAGCGTCCGGTCGCGGTGCTGTTCAGCGACATCCGCGGCTTCACGGCGCTGTCCGAGACGATGAATCCGGATGCGATGGCGTCGCTGCTCACGGAGTACTTCACCGAGATGGTGGAGTGTGTGTTCCGGCACGGCGGCACGCTGGACAAGTTCATCGGCGACGCGGTGATGGCGCAGTGGGGCGCGCCAATCGGGAGTCCCGACGACGCCGATCAGGCGATGGCCGCCGCGCTCGAAATGATGACGGAGCTGGAGAAGCTGAACGTCGGATGGAAGGCGCAGGGCCGTCCGACACTGGCGATCGGCATCGGCCTCAACTACGGCGAGGCGTTCGCGGGCAACATCGGCTCCGAGCGTCGTCTCGAGTTCACCGTCATCGGCGACACCGTGAACACAGCGAGCCGGCTGTGCGGTGCAGCGGCGGCGGCGGAAGTACTGCTCTCCGACGACATGCGGAAGGCGCTGACGTCTCCGCCGCCACTCGACGAATGCCCACCGATGGAGCTCAAGAACAAGAGCCAACCGGTGAAGGTCTATCGCGTCCGAACGGCATGATGGTTGGTGCGACACCGGCCGGCTACGTGCGCGTCACGGCCGGCCGGTGCGCGGTCATCGCACGCGAGGATGTCGCGGGCGACGTAAAGGCGCTGCTCGAGGAAGGCAGTCTCTACGAAGCCGCAGCCCGCAACCTCGGCGCACGAATGCTGCAGGGACGCGGCGTCTCGTATGCCATCGCGCTGCCGGTGACCGGTGCGCGCGTGGTCGTCCGGCGCAATCGGCATGGCGGCCTGTTCGCGCCGCTGACGCGGGACCTCTTCCTGCCTCCGACGCGCGCGCCGTACGAGCTCGAGGTCGCGCTGCGACTGATCAAGCTTGGCGTGCGTACGCCGCCTGTGCTCATGTATGGCATCGAACGCGTGCATGGAATCCTTCGTCGCGCGGATGTCGTGACGAGCGAGATCGGCGACGGGCGCGACATGTCGACGTACATGCACCCGAACGAGGATGCGGGCGCGCGCGAGCGCGCGTGGTCGGCGACGCGCGCGCTCGTGCGGGCGCTCAACGCGGCGGGCGCAAGGCATCACGATCTCAACGTGAAGAACATCCTCATCGCGCCGGCCAGGGTTGGTCTCGAGGCGTGGGTGCTCGACGTTGATCGCGTCGAGCTTGGACGGCCGGACGATCCTGCGGTGCGCGATGGGAACGTGGCTCGCCTGCTCCGCTCGGCGCGCAAGTGGCGTGACGAACGCGGTGCGGTGTTCGACGAGCGGGAAGTCGCGGCGATCGCGGGGCGATTGCCGACCTAGATCCAGGCAGGCAACAGGTCGCAAAAGGCGAAGCGCTCGTCGCGCAGGACGACCTCGCCCCGTTGCACGTCGATTGGCACCTCGAAGACCGGGCCGGCATGGACGAAGGTGTGGAACTCACCGTTTTCGCCGCATGGATCAGCCGTCGCCGGCAGCGAAGAAAGAAGGTCGGCGTCGAATTCGCGTCCGGAGAACGACGCCGGCAGTTGCTGCGTGTCGACGCAGACGAGCGTCGCCTTGAACCCGGCGCCGATGAATTCTGTCGCCAGCGCGTGCGTGTCCCTGCCCCACAGCGGAAAGAGCGCATCGTGTCCCGCCGCGTGGACCAGCCGCTCGCGATAGGTGCGAACGTCGGCGAGATAGAGATCGCCGAACGCGATGCGACGCACGTCGGCGAATGTGCCGCGAACGCGCGCGAGTGCATCGAGGAATGCCGCCTCGTACGCGTCGTTCGAACAGTTCGGAGGCAGCCCCACCTCGACGAGCGGGAGCCCGAGGGCAGACGCCTGGGCCTCGAGCAGCGCGCGACGCACCCCGTGGATGCTCACGCGGTCGTACTCCTGCGTGATGCTCGTGAGCAGGGCCACGACCTCGTACGCGGGGTCGGCGCGCAACGCAGCCAGCGCGAGCGCGCTGTCTTTTCCGCCGCTCCAACTCAGCAGGAGAGGCTGTCGCGTCATTTCTCTGGATCGGGGCGTCGGTGACGTCGCACCTCTGACGCGGTCGTCAGCTCGGCGGCGCGATGGACTCGAGAGTGCCGCACCGAGGACACCGCATCGTCGTCACCTTGATGGCGTCAGCGGGTTTCGCGAGGCCCCACCAGTGAGCGTCCGGCTTGCCTTGGCTCCATTGCGCCTCGACCCAACCGCCGTACGTGCGATCGGCGACGAAGCCCGGCTCCATTGGCGTTTGACAGCGGAGGCAATTCAGGGGATCAGCCATTGTGCCGCTCCGTTCAAGGTTGAAGGATTCCATCACGCTGCCGGCAAGACCAGCGTGAACGTACTGCCCTTGGCCAGTTCACTCGCCACCGCGAGGTCGCCACCCATCGCTCGCGCAAGGTCGCGGCTGATCGCGAGCCCCAGGCCCACGCCCTGCTGACTCTCGTGCGTGCGGTGACGGTCCACCTGCACGAACGGCTCGAAGATCCGATCCAGTTGATCCGCCGGGATCCCGCGCCCTGTGTCGGACACGCTGACGCGCACCGCGCGTGCCGTCGCATCGGCGTCACAGCGCACCGCGATGCGCCCGCCCGCATCCGTGAACTTCACCGCGTTCGTTAGCAGGTTGAGCAGGATCTGCCGTACCTTCTCCGCGTCGGCGCGGATGTGACGCGCGCCCTTCGACTTGTGGGACAGGCAGCCATCGTGATCAAACGCCAACTGCTTCACTGCGAGCTGCGGCCCCA
>JBDSML010000137.1:0-39299 GCA_039915865.1 Gemmatimonadaceae bacterium
TCGAGTGGACGGACGAGTTCTACTTCGTCGACCACCTCAATCCCGGCATTCACCCGGTGCTCGTCGCGGACCGGACGACGCTGCAGTTTCTCGACGCGGTGAAGAACGATCTTTCGGGCTTTGCGACCCAGACGCCGCTCGCCTGGTGGCAGAAGTTCGATGGAGGACGCGAGTACTACATCGCCCTCGGCCACAACAAGGAGGATTACGCCAATCCGATTCTCGTGAAGCTCATCGAGAACGGCATCGTCTGGGCGATGACGCCGTGACCTCAGGAAGGCAGGCCGCCGACTCTGCAGGCAAATTCAGACTGCGGGGCTATTTGGCCGGCCTGGTTCCGAGTGACTTGATGTAGAGGATGATCGACTCCACTTCCGCATCGCTCAACACCCCGCGGAACGTCGGCATACCCGGCTCGAACCCCGCCACGATCTCACTCGCCGGATCGAGGATCGCGCGACGCAAATAGGCCTCATCCGCCTTACGCACCGCGCCGCCCGACAGCTTTACATTGGAGCCATACAGCAGACGAAACGTCGGCCCAGTCTTTCCCGCCGTCGTACCGTCGATCGAATGGCAGCCGATGCACCCCTTCGCCTGATAGAGCGTGGCACCGAGCGCTGCCGAGGCCACCACTTTCGGAGCCGCTGCCACTGCCTTCACCGCCGGCGCACGCAAGTCGACACCGCTGAAGCCGGCGCGCGCGAGGTCGAGCGGTTCGGCGGCATTCACCGTGAGATACAGCGTATCACGCAGTGCCACGCCTGCCTTGCTCTTCAGGTTGTACCCAAGCTGCATCTGCATCACCGGCTTCATGTCGGGCACGACGAGCAACACTGTGCGTCCGTCCGCCGAAAGTTGCGCACGCACCGGCAGTGACTCCTCGCCCGCGGTGCCGTCGAGCTTGAAATGGCCGGAGCCATACGCCGAGCTGCGCACATAGTTCCAGCGCTTCACGTCGTAGTGCGCAACATCCGCGACCGCAGCCGCATCGAGCGGCGACGCAAATCGCACGAGAATGCCCTGCTGGCCCGAGCGCACCGACACCGGCAACGTGCTCGGACGTCCCGTGTAGCGCAGACGAATAAGACTCGACACTTCCGTCGCCTTCGAACCCCACACGCTGAAACCAGCCAGGTACAGCTGTCCGTCGCTCGGACCAACGCGACCCTTCAACGTCGGCGCCCTGTATTCACCAGGCAGCGCAATCAACGCACCTTGCACACCCTTCTTCGTGCTGTCGATGTAGACGCGAAATGGACCGGGCCGTCCATACGAGAGATGGACGAGTGCATCGCCGCCGAAGGCCATCTTGTCGCTATTCACCCACACCTCGCCCGCGCCAGACTGGTCGACCTCGTGCGGAATCCAAAGCAGTGGCAGGTCCGGTGTCGGCGGATTCGCGCGATGTGCTGACGCGGGCACGCCGTAGTAGCCGCCCTCGCGAATGAGGAAGATCGGCGTCGACGGAACGAAGTTGCCCTGCTGATCCGACGCCGCGATCTGGCCAGACCGCGGATCGAGACCGATGATCGGCTCGCGCAATCCGCTCGCGAACGTGCGAATGGAGCGGCCGTCGGCAGACACTTCCTGAATGGTGCCCGACTGATCGGAGCCAGCGCGGAAACCCTGCATGATCGCCGGCGACGTCTTCGGCCCGAGATCGAGCGCACTGCCGATGGCGAGATAGAATCCGCCGCCCGGCTTCGCCGCCATGCCCAACGGAAACTCGCGCGACTCCCCCGACTGATGACTGAGGTTGCTGAAGTTGTCATAGAGATCAGCCTCGCCGTCTCCATTGATGTCGCGCAGTCGCACGATCCCCTGCCGATCGTGCACGTAGATGGTGTCGCGCACGATGTTGATGTTCAGCGGTTCGTACAGCCCGGACGCAAATCGCTTCCACTCGACCTTCTCGAGGCCGCGAGTGATGCCCGAGACGATCCACACGTCGCCCTCGAACGTCACCACGGCGGCGCGACCGTCCTTGAAGAAGTCGACGTCGGCAACGCGCACGTTCCGTCGCCACGGATTGGCGAGCGGCAGCGCGAAGCGATCGACCACATAGTCCGCCGAGTCCGCCGACGTCGTGCCGCGTGTCGCCACACTGCCCGCCCAATGCGCCGGCCCACCCTTCGCGAACTCGGCCATCTTCACCGGCTCGGCGAGCATCGCTCGCATGACGCCCGCGTCCACCGCGCGACCACGCCACGCGATCACACGAAAGCGCGACGCCGGGGTACCTGCGGCCAGGCGAAGCGTGACGAACCGGCCCGAGTCGACTCGCAGCTTTGCGCCGGCGGGAAGTCCAACGACCCCAACCGACGTCGACGTATCGCGCGCTGAAATCACGGCGACGTTGCCGTTCACTTCCGCCGAGCCGCCGGCCGAAAGCTCAGCGACGACGAGCGTCAGCGGCTTTGCATTCGTTGTGACCTGAAAGGTGCGCGTGATACCCACCTGTCCATCCGACACGACACTCCCCACCTGCTCGCGAATCTCCGTCCCCGCGACCGAGTACGAGAGCACCGCCTCTCCGCCCGAGACGTAGAGTCCGTTCCATCTGCCCTGTCGTGCGTCGATCGGACCGCGGCCCATCGCCACGGGATTCGGACCCACCGGTCGCGGATCGCGGAAATCCGGCTCCGTACTCGTCCAACCCGGATAGATGCCGTTCGCGATGATGCCTTTGCCGAGCACGCGGGGGATCGCGTTGTTCTTGTTGCCGGCCTGTTGATAGGAGATCTGCGCCATCGTCGTCAGCGAGACGAACTCGCCGCGCCACGCGACGGACATGCGGAGGAGATCGGTGTCGAAGCACGCGTAGCTGTCGTTGCCGAGCATGAGGATGACGCAGCGGACCGCGAGGTTTCGCTCGGGGAACGCGGCGCCAAGCTTCCCGGCATCGACGGTGGAGACGATGTAGGGAAAGCCTGGCTCGACAAAATCGGCGAACGGTCGCTGGCTTTGCGGAGCGGGCGCGCTGATTCCCGTCGTCACGACGAGAACGAGGGCGGCCAACGACGACAGGACGAATCGACTTTTCACGATTGGACGGGGCGAGGGCGGCGCTGCTGCATCTGCTCGAGCTACGACTCTGCCTAGCATATCCGTTGGCTCACTCGGTGGCCATATTGGGGCCGTGGACGCCTTCTCGTACCTCTCGGTCCTCCTCTCGATCATCCTCGGGCTCGGCCTCACGCAGATCCTGACTGCGTCGGGGCGGCTCATCCGGCACCGCGAGCGTGTCCGCGCCGACTGGCTGCCGCTGCTGTGGGCGGCGGTGTTGCTCGTTGTCTATGTGCAGGTCTGGTGGAGCATGTCCGGGCTGCGTCAGCGCCGCGACTGGACGTTTACTACGAGCGCCATCATCGATGGTTTTTCGGCTTCTTCGTCGCGACGCTCGCCATCAGCATCGCAAAGGACGTCGTGCTCAGCGGTCATCTCCCACGTCGACGAATCTCGCCTTCCACGTCTTCCTGGCGCTCGGCTGCACCCTGGGAATCGTCGTGCGCGGCCGCAGGATTCACGAGGCGATCGGGCTCGTGTTTGCGCTGGCGATCGCGACCTACATCGCCATCCTGTTCACTCATCTCGCGTAGGGGCGACCATGCCGAAAGCGAAGGCGACGTCGGATGACGCGGAGCAACAGCTCGACAGTTTCATCGAGAAGTTCGACGTCGAGCGCCAGAAGCTGATCCGCGACGTCCGCAAGGCGATGCGAAAGCGGCTGCCCACGGCGAACGAGATGGTGTACGACAACTACAACTTCTTCGTCATCGGCTATTCACCGAATGATCGGCCCTCAGACGCCATCTTCTCGATCGCTGCGGGAGCGAACGGCGTGAGTGTTTGCTTCATCCAGGGCGCGCATCTCGCGGATCCCGACAAGCTTCTGTCTGGCGGCGGCGTGCAGACGCGATTCCTTCGCGTCGAGTCGGCCAAGGACCTCGTGCGGCCGGAGGTCGAAGCGCTGCTCGCGGCAGCGATAGCTCAGGCCGACACTCCACTCAAGTCTGCCGGACGCGGGACACTCGTCATCCGGTCCATCTCGGCGAAACAACGTCCGCGTCGCAAGTAGCGCTGCGAGGCTAACCTGCGAAACGACAACTGACACCTTGGGACATCAACGGATTCAACGGACTAAACGGACACGGCGCGAGACTTGGACTCGTCGAGACGTGTCCATGATCGGCGAGAATTCCCTCATGACGCAGTATCCGTGCAGTTCTCCGTCAAGTCCGTTCGTGTCCTGAAGGATCTGTTGTCGTTTCGTTGCTCCCCAACGCAGTTCGACAGTTATCCGCACCGACACCTCAAGCCGTTCGCAACACGTCCGCCGGATCGACATGCGCCGCGCGATACGCCGGGCCATAGCCCGCTGCTGCCGCCACGACGACCAGCAACAACGAAGCACCCGCCATCAGAAGTGGATCGGTCGGACTGACGCCAAACAACAACGACTGCAGCACTCGCAATGACGCGAGCGACGCAACGATCCCGATGACGACCCCGACCAACGCCAGCCGAACCGACTGCCCCACGATCATCCGCCCGACCGCCGCCGCCGGTGCACCGAGCGCCATGCGGATGGCAATCTCGCTCCGCCGCTGCCCGACGACGTACGAGATCACGCCATACAACCCGACGACGCTCAGGAATAGCGCCATCGCCGCCGCGATGCTGAGTAGCATCATCGTGAATGAACGCTTCGCCATCGACTTCGAGACGAGCGACTCCATCGACTGCGCATTCGAGATCGCCGCGCGCGGCTCGATCTCCGAGACGATCTTGCTGATCCCCGGCGTCAGCGCGATGGGATCGGACGACCTCGTACGCACGACGAGATTCGTGCTCGTCACCGGGCCATACAGCGGCGCACCGTCGATCGGCAGCATCGGGAAGTACACCACCGTCACCGGCGGCTTGTCCGACCCCTCGGCCAGGACGTCGGCGGCGATCCCCGACACCCTGTAGAACGGCGGCTTGTAATCGTTGTACTTGATGCCCTTGTGCATCGCGCTCTCGTTGGGCCAGATGTGATCGGCGAACGCGCGACTGATGACCATGTCACCCGATTTCGCGTTCATGTTCTGCCACGTGAGCGCCTCGCCCTCGACCTTGATGCCCATCGCCTCGAAGTAGCCGGGTGACACCATCGACGTCGGCGGACAGTCACCGCGCGCACGACTATCCTCGTTGCCCTCGATGGCGACGCCCGTGCACAGATAGCCGCTCGCGAGCGGAATCTTTTCCGAGTAACCCGCCACGATCACGCCCGGCACCTGCTGGATCCGCTCCGCGATCTGCTGAAAGACGAAGCTCGTCCGCTCCGAGCTCTTTCCATAGTCGCCCTGCGGCAGCGAGATGTTCATCGTGACCACGCCACGTGGATCGAATCCCGGCTTCACTGCACGGAGGTTCATGAAGCTCCGCACCATGAGCCCACTCGCCGTGAGCAGCACGAGCGAGAGCGCCACCTGCGAGACGACGAGTGCCGCGCGCACCAATTGACGTCGCTTCGAGCTCGTGAGTCCACGTCCTCCTTCACGCAGCAGCCCGATATCGAGTGTCGCTGGTCCCGCCAGCGGCAGCAGTCCGAGCGCGAACGCCGTGAGCAATGCACCCGTCAGCGCGAACGCGACTCCCGACACGCCGAGATGCACTTCCGAGAGACGAGGCAACTCCGATGGTGCGACGACGAGCAACAGCCTGAGTCCCACCGTCGCGAACGTCACCGCCAGCACACCGGCGAGCAGCGCGATGACGAGACTCTCCGAGAACAGCTGAATGGCGAGATGCATTCGATCGGCGCCCAGGGCGGCGCGAACGGCCATCTCGCGACGACGTGCGTCGATGCGCACGAGGAACAGGTTCGAGAGATTCGCCGCCGCGATGACGAGCACCAGCATCACGGATCCAAACAGGATCCACAGCGCGCGGATCATCTGGTCACCAACGACGACGTCGCGCAGCGGCCGCACCTGCGTGTAGAAGCCCGTAGTCCTGACGAAGTTCTCGTTCTCCGCCTGCGGAAAGAGCTCAGGCAGACGCGCGGTGAGCGGCGCGAGCTCACGCTGCGCTTCCGCCGCGGTATGGCCAGCGCGAAGACGCCCGATGGCCTTCCACGTATGGTTGTTCATCGCCGGCATTCGCGAGTCCACGAATGCCGGCAGCCACATGTCGATCGTCCGGTCGGGCAATTGCGCGCTCGTGGGAAGGACGCCGATGACGGTCATCGGATAGCCTTCGATGTCGACCACGCTGCCGACGATCTTCTCGTCACCGCCGAAGCGACGCTTCCAGTAGCCTTCGCCGAGTACGACGACGTGCGGTTGGCGGTCGCGGTTGTCGTCGGTGGTGAGAAGGCGTCCGTGCATGGGCCGAAAGCCGAGCACGTTGAACAGCGTCGAGCTCACCATCGCCGCACGAGCCTTCTCGGCGGGCCAGCTCGAGGTGCCACTCCCCACCGTGACCTCGTTGTTCTGGTAGACGCCGATGTCGGTGAGCGTGCGGCTGCTCTCCTTGAAGTAGAACATCTCGTGGCGCGCGAGTCCCCACAGTGTGTCGCCCTTGAACTTGGGCACCGGCGACGTGAGCTCGACGAGCTGCTCGGCGTCGGCATAGGGCAGGGGACGCAGGACGACGGCGTCGAGCATCGTGAAGATCGCCGTCGCGGCGCCGAGTCCGAGCGCGAGCGTGAAGACGGCAGTGATGGTGAAGCCAGGGCTGCGTGTGAGGACGTGCACCGCCTGTCGCAGCTCGCGTCGAATGCTCTCGAAGAAATCCATGCGCTGGCGCTCCTGGATGATCTGTTCGTCGATCGCGGTGGCCTGTCGCTTGTAGTCGTCGTAGTCGCCGAAGCGACGTCGTGCTTCCGTCTCGGCCTCGGCGCGACTGTGGCCGAGCGACATCAGCTCCTCGATGCGTCCTTCGATGTGGAAGTGGAGCTCTTCGTCGACGGCGGCGTGGGCGCGTTGCCGCGTGGCGGGGAGTCGGAAGGTGCGCCGCAGGTTCCAGCGCCCTTCGCCGCGCGTCATGCCTGCTCGGCGGACAGCAGCAGTCCGACCGCCTCCGTGTATCGCCGCCATCTCGTGAGCTCGGCGGTGAGTTGCTTGCGGCCCGCGGCGGTGAGCCGGTAGAACTTCGCGTTGCGTCCCTGGTCGGTGTGTCCCCACTCGGCGTCGAGCCAGCCCTTTTGCTCGAGGCGGTGCAAGGCAGGGTACAGCGCGCCCTCCTCGATCTGGAGCTTGTCGCTCGTGGCGCTCTCGATCCATCGCACAACGGCGAGTCCGTGCATGGGCGCCCAGGACAGGGTCTTGAGGATGAGCATGTCGAGCGTGCCGCGAATGAGCTCGAGTTCGGGCTGGGCCGGCATGAGTCGCTCCTAACCTAAGGTTCTTAGGACAATGGGACGCAATTGAGGGCAAGTCAAGCACGTGTTGGTGATGGACAGTGCAATCGGCGGCAGGGTTGAAACGCTTTTGGCCGCTCGCCTCGCTGCACGTCGTCGCGCTGATAGGTCATCCGTGCGGCGGATCGTACGGCGTACGGCGCCGCGGACGGAGTGAGGCGTGCTGCGCTTTGCGTGACGTGAGGCGACTCCGGTCAAGTTCGGCTGCACGCGAATCGCAACGTGGCACGTCCTACTGCGTTCGCAGGAGGGCTGAGCCGACAGTGAGCGGAAGTGACGCCCCCTTCGTCGTCATCGTCTGCATACATGGCAGAGCCCGCCCTTCGTTGCCCCGGCTGTGGAGCCCCCGCGTCCGCGGACGCTGTTGGATGCACCTACTGCGGATCGGCGCTGGCGACCGTCAGCTGTCCCTCGTGTTTCGCGCCCTTGTTCCGGGGGAGCCGTTTCTGCACGAGTTGCGGCGTCGAAGTCACGCGCGAAGTGCTCGACGACGACAAGCCGCTCCCATGCCCACGTTGCAAGGAAAGCATGGAGCTTCTGCGACTCGGCGGCACGACGCTGCGCTCCTGCAACGAATGCGGCGGACTGTGGCTCGACCCGCAAGCCCTCCAGCGACTGTGCGACACGCGTGAGGAGCGTGCGAGCGTCGTCAGCGTCCTCGCCGCGCGCGTGCCAACCACCGGCACTGCACCCGACGTCGTCAGGTACGCACCCTGTCCCAGCTGCACGAAGCTGATGAATCGCGTGAACTTCGCGAAATCATCCGGCGTGATCCTCGACGTCTGCAAGCAGGATGGCGTCTGGCTCGACCGCGGTGAATTGCAGCGCGTGCTTGGCTTCGTCGACGCAGGTGGCATGACCGTCTCGCGCGAACGCGAGAAGGAGAAACTCGTCGAGGAGCAACGACGTCTCGCGTCGATGAAGGCCGCATCGATGGGCGGCGCGCGAATGTCCGCCGAGGTCACCTTCGTGACGCACCGCCATCGATGGGGCACGTCCGACGACGTCGGCGACTCGCTCGAGCACCTGCTCATCGACGCGCTCGGAATCGTCTTCAAGTAGGCACACAGGTTTTCTGAACATCACGCAACTGACACAGAGGCTTCGATGACGCTGCGCGACATGCTCAAGGGCGAGTTTATCGATATCGTCGAGTGGTTGGAGACCAACCCCGACATGGTCGCGTGGCGGTTCATCCGGCCCGACAACGAGATCAAGAACGGCGCGCGGCTCATCGTGCGGCCCGGCCAGCTCGCCGTGTTCGTGGAGCAGGGCACCGTCGCCGATGTCTTCCAGCCCGGCTCGCACGAGCTGAACACGAAGAATCTCCCGATTCTCTCGACGTTGCGCGGGTGGAAGTACGGCTTCGCGAGCCCATTCAAGGCGGAAGTCGTCTTCGTGAGCACGCGGCAGTTCGTCAGCAACAAGTGGGGCACGAAGACGCCAGTGATGATGCGCGACCCCGAGCTCGGCGCCGTGCGCCTGCGTGTGTACGGCACGTACTCGATGCGCGTGCGCGACGCCGAGGCGTTCGTGCGCGAGCTCGTCGGCTCGCACTCGTCGTTCACGATTGCGCAGATCTCTGACCAGGTGCGCGACCTCATCGTCGCGCGCTTCAGCGAGCTGCTCGGCGAAGAGGCGATTCCGGTGCTGGAGCTCGCGTCGAACTATCGCGAGCTCGGTGATCGGGCGTCGATTCAGCTCGGACCAGAGCTCGCGCGGCTCGGTGTCGAGCTGGCGCAGCTCGTCGTCGAGAGCATCGCGTTGCCGGACGAAGTGGCCGCGACGCTCGATCAGCGGACGCGCATCGCACTCATCGGCGACGTCGGCGCATATGCGCAGCTCCAGGCCGCCGACGCCATTCGCGATTCGGCAAGAAATCCTGGCGGTGGTGGAGCTGGTGTCGGCATCGGCGTCGGTCTCGCGATGGCGCACCAGATCGCTGGCTCAGCGTCACAGGCGTTCAGGCCCGCGCCGGCCACTGCTCCTTCGCTGCCGCCCGCGCTGCCGAGCGGTCCGCCGCCGATTCCGCAGATGGCGTACTTCATTGCGGAAGCCGGCAAGCCGGTCGGTCCGCTGGACCGTGATGCGCTCGAGCAGCGTGTGCGCGACGGGAAGTTGCGCGCGGACACACTCGTGTGGCGCGACGGGATGGCGAACTGGTTGCCGGCGTCGCAGGTGTCAGAGTTGAGGGACGTGCTCGGCTAATCTTCCACGAACTTCCTGAGCCGGTCGAGCGCATCGTCCCACTGCGTGGAGATCTTGTCCAGGTACTCGTGTGCGTCCGCGAGTCGCTTGGGCTCGAGATCCCACACCTGCTCCCGCCCTTTTCGCGTGCTGCGGACCAAACCGGCATCCGCGAGCACGCGGAGGTGCTTGGTGATCGCCTGACGCGTGACGTCCGACCTCGCGCTCAGGTGCGTGATCGAGCCCGGCCCGCCCGACGACAACCGCATGATCAGCCGCAGTCGCGTCTCGTCGCCGAGTGCCGCGAAGAGTGGCGCGGCGTCGCGCACCTGGCGGCTGGCGGTCGCGTTAGCCGTCGACATGGCGACGAATGCGCTCCATCTGGCTCGTCCAGCCCTTGTCGTTTCCGACGAGCGCCAGCGCGCGACGCTCGGGGGAGAGGTTGTCGAATCCGGATTCGACGACGGTGAGACGCGTCCCGTCGGCGATCTCGTACAAGCGGAACTCCACCAGCGTAGTCGCCTCGGTCGAGTAGTCGACGGAGGTGTCGAGGGCATGCGGATGCCAGCGGTACGCGAACAGATCCTGTGGCTCCACCGTCTCGACGGTCAACTCCAGCACGAGGTGTTCGTAGCCGGGGCTGGTGACCTTCCCGCTCACGGGCTTTCCGAGGACGAAGGGCCCCTCCAGCTTCAATCCAAACCACGAGCCGAACTCGGCGGCGTCGGTGAGCGCTCGCCAAACGCGCGACTTTGATGCGCGGAGCTGAACTTCCTTCTCGATGCGGTTGGTGTCGGTCATCTCGTGTGTCGCTGGCATGTCCATTCTCCCGGCGTATGCGTAAATGCAACCTTAGGGTTGCATTTACGCTAACACCGCCTGCGCAAAGATGCAACCCCACGGTTGCATGTCTACATGGGCCCAGATATCACACTGGCGTGTTGGTTGATGACCGGAGCCACTCGTCGAGATCGTCAGATGGAAACGACTCGAGGTGCTCGAAGAGGCGCGCCACCTTGACCTCGCACCAGACGAGGCCGCACTGCGAGCAGGCCGCCACGCCTGGATCGACCTTGGCCCCTTTGCGAATCGACGAAAGTTGGGACGCGAATGCGCGAAAGCCGAGCGGCGCGGCGGGCCCAATGGAGCGACCCATCGTGAGTTCGCCTATGACGATTCTGCGGCTTCCGCAACGCGGACAGCAATCGCTGGTGTTCTTCATGAGCGTCAGGGCTCGTCGCCACTCGGGCCATAGATCTGCGGCACCGTCGATCCCATCGGGCGTAGATAGGTCGTGATCTGCCCACGATGGTGCACGATGTCGAAGAGGAAGCTCCACGCCATGGGCGACGCCGCGCGCTCGCTGCCGAAGAACTCGAGCGTGCCGTTCCACTTCTCATCGGTCAACGCCGCCCAGCGTCGTCCGAGATCCGCGCTCTGCCGCTCGTACGCCTCGAGCACTTCCTTCATCGTTCCCGGCATCTCTGCCGGTGCCCATTCCGTTTTCCCGCTCTCGAGCGCGTCGATGAGCATCTTCTCCTCGCAGACGATCTGCCAGGCGATGTCCTTCGCCGTGCGCGACTTCGGATCCGGACGGTAGTCGGAACCCTCGGGAATTCTCGCGATCACTTTGCGGGTGGTCGTCGCTTCCTTCGTCCAGAAATCAGTAAAGAGTGCTCGTTCGTCCACGTGTGTACCTGCAGGTGCAGTGGGGTGATGTGCCGCGGGAAGTAGAATCTGGCGAGCATCGGATGTCCAGACAACTCGCCGGGGCGGGAGGCGGCTCGGCGTGATCATCCGCATGCACGGGGGCCGGGATGGCGGCCTCGTCGCGGACGTCGCAATCTTGTCATCTCGACAGGAGCGCGCAGCGCGACCGAACGACCTGCTCTCATGAAGCCTCCCTACTACGAACGACGAATGAGCTCTCACACGCGCAGGGACTTCCTCGGCCGCTCCGCCATCGGTGTCGCTGGATTCATCGGATTGCCGGGATTGGACGGGAGGACAGGCAGGGACGTCGAATCATCCACGCGCGGACCCGAGCCCGATCTCGTCGTCCTGAATGCGAAGGTCTATACGATGGACACGCGCCTTCCCCGCGCCGAGGCATTCGCGATCAAGGCGGGAAAGTTCATCGCCGTGGGCAGCTCGGCCGAGATGAAAGCGCTCGCCGGCAAGGGCACGCAGACGTATGACGCGAAGCGGATGACGATCGTCCCCGGGTTCATCGACACCCACAATCACCCACGCGGCACCGAGCTGCTGTACGAGGTGCTCGTCGGCAATCCGTTCGAGGTGGAGTTCGTGACCATCGCGAGCATCATCGAGAAGCTTCGTGCGCGAGCGCGAGAGACGCCGGCAGGTACGTGGGTGGAGGGCTACTTCTTCGATGACACGAAGGTCAAGGACAAACGCCAGCTCACGGCGCATGATCTGGACATGGTGTCGACCGAGCATCCGGTTGTCGTGCGACATCGCGGTGGTCACACCTCGTTCTACAATACGAAGGCGTTCCAGCTCGCGGGTGTCACGCGAGAGACGCCCAATATGGCCGGCGGCACCTACGATCGAGACGCAAGCGGCGAGCTGACGGGCCGAGTGACCGATACGGCTCGGCAAAAATTGGACAGGGTTGGAAACCGGCCGACGTTTACTGCGGCGGAGGTTGCGCAGCGCGAGCGCGACGGGATGGCGCACATCTCGAAGGAGTTCGCACGCTACGGCCTGACGAGCGTGCATCACGAGGGCGGTGATCTCGAGACGCTGCAGCAGGTGCGGGCACGTGGTGAGCTCAAGCATCGCGTGAGCTACGAGGCACAGGGCAAGGTCCTCGAGTCGATGATCGCCGGCGGCATCATGACCGGTTTCGGCGACGAGTGGATCAAGTTCGGCGCGACGTCGGAGCACATCGTCGACGGATCGTTCTCCGAGCGGACGATGGCGATGAGTACACCCTACGCGGGCGTCCAGCCGCCGTACAAGGGCAACATCACCGCGCCGCAGGACGAATTGAACGCGTGGGTGGAACGCGTGCATCGTGCGGGCATCCAGGTGAATTGTCACGCAAATGGTGACGTCGCCATCGACATGTATCTCTCGGCGCTCGAACGAGCGCAGGCGTTGGCGCCCAGGCCGGACGCTCGGCCGAAGATCACGCACTGCACGTTGATCAACGACGATCTGGTGCGCCGCATCAAGGCGGTGGGTGCTGTGCCGGCGATGTTCACATCGTACGCGTACTACAATCCCGACAAGTTCGTGTTCTACGGCGAGGAGATGATGAAGCGGTGCATGGCGTTTCGGACGTTGCTCGACGCCGGAATTACGGTGGCGGCGGGTTCAGATTTTTCGCCGGGTCCATTCGCGCCGCTGATGGGGATCCAGGGGATGGTGACGCGGACGGGCTGGGATGGAAAGACGTGGGGCGCGAACCAACGGATCAGTGTCGATGAGGCGATCCGCGTGAACACGCTCAACGGCGCATACGCGTCGAAGGAGGAGCGGATCAAGGGGTCGATCGCGGAGGGAAAGCTAGCGGACTACGTTGTGCTCGCCGATGACCCGCACACGGTGCCGCAGGAGAAGCTCAAGGACATCTCAATCCTTCGCACCGTGGTTGGCGGCAAGGCGACTTACTCGCACTAACAGTATCTGCCTTTACAGCGTTCTTCTGCGATGGCGCAGCCTGCGTCCTTCTGCGTTCCGTAGTAAGGCCCTTGTCTGTTTTCGTGCGGGCGGAAGAGCAGGTCCCTCGGTCGCGCTCCGCGCTCCTGTCGGGACGACAAATTAGTTCGGAACGATCAACGCCTTGATCGCACTCCGCGACTCCACCGCGGCCAACGCCGCACCCGCCTGCTCGAGCGAATACCGACCACTCACCATCTCCCGCCAGGGCTTCAGGTCCCCGAACTTCGCCGTCAGCTCCACCGCACGATGAAAGTGATCATACCGCGACCCCCAGCATCCCTTGAGCTCCACGTGCTTGCGGTTGATCTGCCAGTGCGGATGAATCTCGACAGCCCCATTGTCCGTGTAATGCCCGCACACGACCATCCGTCCACCATCGCGCACCATGTCGAGCCCCTGCGTGATGGCGTCCGGCGCACCACTGGCCTCGATCACGACATCGACGCCTCGACCACCAGTCGCGCGTCGGACTTGCTCCAGTCGCTCGACAGCCGGCACGTCGAGAGACAACGTTGACGTCGCACCCATCCGCGTCGCGAATTCGAGACGATCATCCGGCGCGCCGATGGCCACGACCTCGCCCGCCCCGGACAGCGACGCAAACGCCACGATCGACTGCCCAACCGGCCCGACGCCGAGCACCGCAACGGACTCGCCAAGCCGAATGCCGGCCATGTCGACAGCGTGCAACGCCGTCACCAACCCACACCCGCCACCAATGAAAGTCTCAGGGGTCAGCGCCGGTGGCAGCTTGATCATCTTCACACCAGGCTTCATCCAGATCGCCTCGGACCACCCGCCCAGCAGCCCCTCATTCGCGCTGTAGGTGATGCCATACACCTTCCGCGCCGGACACCGCGTCGGCTGTCGCGCGACGAGACACTGGTAGCAGTTGTTGCACGTCTCATGAACATCGAGAAACGTGACGATGTCGCCTTCCTTGATCGGGTCGCCGAAGATGTCGCGCAGCGCACCGCCGCTCGCCTCCACGGCGCCGACCGAGACATGGCCGGGAATGATCGGAAAGGGCACGTTCAACTTGCCGTGATGCAGGTGTACGTCGGTGCCGCATACTTCGGAGTACAAGGTGCGTAGCAGCGCAGCACCTGGCTCGAGCTTCGGTGACGGAAACTCCCGCACGACGAGCGGCGCATGCGGAGCGGTCATCACAACGGCGGAATAATTTGTCATCGGTCAACGCAAAGAGTAAATCATGGCAACTGCCGCGGCGCACGATCGTGCGCGATCAACTCCGACACCTGCACGGCGAGCCTCGCCACGAGTCCACGAAGCTCATCGGCGCGCCTTGTCGCAACGCCCTTGAACAGCCGCCGCCCACCGAGATACGATGCGAGCACGGTGCCGGTCGTGACGCAAATGGCGAGCACCGGCGAGTGCATCGCGCCCATCGTCACAGCAGTGCTGCCGACTCCGAGCGCGCCGCCGACACCTCCAGTGGATGCGCCAAGGTACGCACCGGCGATCTGACTCAGGCGCTCCTCCGCGCGAATGACCGTACGTCCCGCCGACGCAGTCACGTTGATGTGCAGTTGACGCTCCTTGTGCGACACACCGCCGGTGGACCAACTCAACGATCGTCCAAGCGAGCTCGCGATGCCGGCTTCGCCGAATGTCGCGCGAATCGTCTGCGCGATGACGTCGAAATCGTTCGGCGACACCTGGCCAGGCACCTCGACCTCGAACACCAATGACATCGGCGCGCCGGCGAAGCGCGAGGAGCGAGGACTGAGCGACTGCACGACTCCCACGGATGCAGTGCCGGGCAGCAGCGGCGCGACGGTCGCACCCGCGAAGGGCGCCGACGCATCGGCGCCGCGACGCAACAGCTCGTCCAACGCGAGCGTGACGTACGCAGCCGAGATCCCCGCCTCGATCGCCGCAGCGCGCACATGCTCGAGGCGGAACCCGTTGCTGTCGGTGCGCGGCACGATGCTCATCGACGACGTTGGCGCCCGCGCGATGCTCGGCGAGCCGATGCCGGCCTGCAGTTCGGCGGCACGCTGCCACACGCGGTCGGCCTCCTTCTCCGACAGGACGCGAGTCTCGCCGCCCTGCGCGAGCTTTGTCGGCGTCGTCGCGACGTTCCTGCCGACCGCTTCCTCGAGTGCGGCGGCAAGTGCGTCGCCTGAATCGTAGCGGTCCGCGGGATCCTTCCGGAGGCAGCGATCGACGACCGCGCACAGCGCAGCCGGCACATGCGGCGCGACACTCGCGAGCGGGGGCGCGGGCTTGATCGCATGCGCGACGATCACGACAGGCGCGGGACCGTCGAACGGCAGCTTGCCGGACAGTGTCTCGAACGCGACCACGCCAAGCGAGTACAGGTCGCTGCGGCCGTCCATCTCCTGGCCGGTCACCTGCTCGGGACTCATATAGCCAACGGTGCCGAGGACCTGTCCCGTGCGCGTGAGCGCGCCGGAGTGCATCGCATCCGCGAGACGCGCGATCCCGAAGTCGGTGACCATCGCTCGGCCGGTCAATCGATCGACGAGAATGTTCTCGGGCTTGATGTCGCGATGAATGACGCCACGCGAATGCGCGGCGTTGAGCGCGAGCGCGACGTCGCGAAGAATCGGGACGGCGTCTGCCGCCGCCAGGAACCTGCCATCGCGGAGACGCGTGGAGAGCGTCGTTCCATCGACGAACGCCATCACCATGAAGGTGACGCCATTGCGGTCGTCGGCCGAGTAGATGGGGACGATGGACGGATGCGACAGTCGAGCGGCGGCGCGCGCCTCGCGCAGAAAGCGCTCGCGGACTTCGTCGCTGCTCACGAGCTCAGGCAGCACCTTGATGGCGACGAGCCGATCGAGTCGCACATCCCGGCCGGCGTAGACGATGCCCATGCCGCCGCGGCCGATCTCCTGGAGGAGCTCGTAGTTGCCGGAGAGCGCCGCCACCAGTTCGGGCGGCAGGAAGGGTGGAGACGTCACGCGACCACGCGGGCGATCATCGGCAAAAGATGACGCCCGCGCGGTAGTGTGACCAGTGCTACTCCTTCACCACGTCCGGCGTGATGAGGAGCTGAAACACCGCGCGACGATTGGGCGCGTCGGCCGAATTCTCGATCTGCTGGCGCTCACCCTTCGAGTCGATGATGACGCGGCTCGCGTCGATGCCCTTGCTGACGATGTAGTCCTTCGCGGCCTGCGCGCGCCGCTCGCCGAGCGCCATGTTGTAGGCATCGGTGCCCTTCACGTCGGTGTAGCCCATGATGGCGATGGTCATGGCGGGGTTGTCGCGGAAGACCTGGACCTTGTCGTCCAGAATCCGCGTCGCCGAATCCGTGAGGGTGGACTTGTCGAAGGCGAAATGAATTCTCGCCATCATCGTGGCCATCGTCGCGGCTGATGTCATGCCCGTGCTGCGCACGGGCGCGTTACGCAGAGAATCACGGAGCATGCGGAGCGCGTTGTCACGCTCGCGCAGGCGGCGCGTTTCGGACGCACTGACGGAATCCTCGTGCGTCATCATCATCGGCATCGGCGCCGGAGTGGCCACGGTGACGCGCTGCATCTGGCGATTCGGATGACGATAGACGCTGATGCCGACGCGCACGCTCTTGTACGTCTTCCAATCTTCGTTCGCGAGCCAGTCGACCACACCGTCCACACGCAGCGCGGCGTTGTCGCTGATGGCGAGCTTTGCGCCGACCATTCCGTCCAGGCCGTAGCTGTGGAGGAAGTTGGTCTCGGTGCCGATGCCGGCGCCCGCGCCGACGAGGAAGGACAATGCGCCCGACGTGACCGGGACGAAGATCAAGCGACTGGCGAGAATGCCGACGTTGACGTCCTTCAATCCGTTCGGACGAGTCGCCCGCATCTCCGCCTTCTCGAACTCCACCAGCCACCGCGGATCGAGGAACATGCCGATGCGTCCTCCGCCGCCATATCCTGTTTTGAGGCTCAGCGCGTTGTCGAACGTTGCGGCGCTGCCGAACGCGCCGAACTCCACCGTCCCCCGTTCCTGTGCTGCGGCGGGTACGGCCAACACGAGCGCCGCAACGCCAACCGTCATGACTCTGAACAGCATGTGAATCTCCAGTAGAATTGCGTGGCCAGAGCGGGGCTGAAGCCGGACGGTCGTCCGGCTCCAGCGCTCGCCGGCGTTATGGCAGCGTGATGATGTTGTTGGTGCCGAGCGAGACCGCACCGTTTCGCGCCAGGGCGCGTCCGATCAGGTTGGCGTTGTCCACGAGCGTGATGCTCGTGAGGGCGAGGATGTTGCCCTGCCACTGCGACGCCGTGCCGATGGTGGCCGAGCTCCCGACCTGCCAGTACACGTTCTTGGCCTGCGCACCATTGATGAGGACAATGTTGCCCGCTGTGATCAGCGACGTACCGGCCTGGAAGACGAAGGTGGCGTTCGGATCCCCACCGCCATCGAGGATGAGGTTTCCGGTGACGCCGATACTCGTGGCGGTGCAGTAGACGCCAGCTGGCTTGGTCGTGCCGCCGAGGTTGGCGACGATCGCGTTCGCCGGCGGACAGGGCAGGCCGGCGAGCACGTTGTACGCCGCCGTCAGGTCGATCTGTGCCTGCAAGGCAACGGCATCGGCGAGATGCTGCACGCCGGTGATGACGCAGGGCGGGAAGCCGGTGACGGTGCTACCCGGGCTGATGCTGATGTTCGCGTTGATGACACCGCCGATGACGCACGTGAACGCGGTGCCGGCCATGATGCCGTTAGGCGCGGCCGAGCCGAGATTCACGATCGGTGGCGGAACGACGGCGGTGACGATGACCGTCGAGGTGCCGAACACGACGCCGCTCGTTGCCCTGACAGTGTTGGTGAACGTTCCTGTCACGGCGCCAGCGGTGAAGAGACCACTGGCGGCGTTGATGGTGCCGCCGCCGGCGGTGATCGTCCACACTGGCGTGATCACCATGACGTTGCCGTTGGCATCCCGGCCAACTGCCGTGAACAGCTGCGTCGCATTCGCGGTGACACTGGCTGGATTCGGCGTGACGGTGATTGTCGTGAGGATCGGGACAACGACTGCCGACACGATGACGGTCGCGGTGCCGGAGACAGCGCCACTGGTGGCGCGGACGGTATTGGTGAACGTGCCCGTCGTTGCTCCTGCGGTGAAGAGACCTGTCGCGCTGATGGTGCCGCCGCCATTCACGACCGACCACACGGGCGTAATCGCGATGGGGTTGCCATTGTTGTCCGTACCGACCGCCGTGAACTGCTGCGTGGCGTTGGGAAGCATCGTCGCCGGATTCGGCGATACGGCGATGGTGGTGAGGACGGGAACGGGAGCGGTGACGGTGACAGTCGCGAAGCCGGAGATCGCGCCGCTCGTCGCCTTGACAGTGTTGGTGAAGGTGCCGGTTGTCACGCCAGCGGTGAACAGGCCACTCGTCGCGTCGATCGTGCCGCCGGCATTCACGACCGACCAAGCAGGCGTGATGGCGACGACGTTACCACCCGCATCCCGGCCGACCGCCGTGAACGTCTGCGTGGTGTTTCCAGCGAGCGTGACGGGGTTCGGCGTGACGACGATGGTCGCCACAGGTCCAGCGGTGACGGTGACCGTCGCGGTGCCATTGATGCCGCCGCTGCTCGCCTGGACAGTGTTCGCGAACGTGCCGACTGCGTTGCCGGCGGTGAAGAGGCCAGTCGCGCTGACAGTGCCGCCCGCGGCGATGACCGACCACGTTGGCGTAATCGCGACGACGTTACCGCTCGCGTCCTTGCCGACGGCGGTGAACTGCTGCGTCGCGCCGATGGCCAGCGTCGCCGGATTCGGCGTCACGGTTATCGTCGCAAGCGGACCGATGGTGACGATGATCGTCGCTGTGCCGGAGATGCCGCCGCTCGTCGCCTTGACGGTGTTGGTGTACGTGCCCGGTAGCGTGCCGGCGGTGAACATGCCGGTCGTGCTGATGGTGCCGCCGCCGGTCACGATGGACCACACGGGTGTAATCGCGACATTGGCGCCCGCGGCGTCCCTGCCGACTGCGGTGAACTGCTGCGTGCCGTTGATGAGCAGTGACTGTGGGTTCGGTGATACGGTGATCGTCGAGAGCGCGCCGACAGTGCCGGAGCTGATACCGTGCACGTCGCACGCTGTCGCGAACAGTCCGACTGACGCAATCGACACGAGGACTCGCGCGAGACGTGCGCGAGCTGGAAGCGCTCGTGCGACACGCCTTACAATGAAGCTTTTCATCGAACTCCTGTTTGACATGCAGCATGTGGCCACGGCCAGCGCGGATGCGCGGGTCGCGGGGGCTATTCAACGGTTGTGTGAGCGTGAGAGTGATCGAGGGGGGGAAGCGATCACGTCGCGGACGGTCTGGGACGTGGCCCAGTGACCGGCGCCACTATTTCAGTGGCGCTCGATATGACTGTAAGGCAATTCGGTGTCCCAAATCGCGATTTTGCGTACTTTTCCGTACATCTCGTCGCTTTACATGCCTGCGAGATGCAAACCGGCGCTTATAGGCTTTCGCATTCCTTCCATGGCTCCAGAACGAGGCCGCACCGGATTCTCAGAGAGCTGTTACGCCACGCGCGCCCGATGCACATGCGCCGCTGCGGCAGAAGCGCCACTTAGCGTCACCAGCGTAATCTCGGGGCTCGCACCGAGCCGGAAGGGAATCCCCCAATAGCCCGTGCCCGGGCTGATGTACAACAGCGCATCCTGATCGATGTGCGCGCCCATCGCGTGATCGAGGAAGGGCGACGCCAGGCTCCACCCAAGCTTCGGCAGCGCGAACTGTCCCCAGTGCGTGTGGCCGCTCAGCGTCAACGCCACGCCACGCTTGGCCAATGACGGCCACAGCGCCGGATTGTGCGCGAACGCGATCACCGTCGCGCCTTCGGGAACACTCGCGAGCGCACGTTCGACGTCAGGCGCCGTGCGCGCGCGTCCTGCGGGATCACCGGTGCCCACGATGGCGATCTGTGCGTCGCCGCGACGGATGACGCGCATGTCGTTCACGAGCACCGTGCCGAGCTTCGCCTCGAGCAGGTTGTGCTCGACGTCGTCCCAGCCCGCATAGCAATCGTGATTACCGGGAATCATGTAGACGCCCAACGGCGCCGCCAGCGATCCCAACGCCCGCGCGTACGACGCAACGTCCTCGGCACGATCGTCGATCAAGTCGCCCGTGACAGCGATCATGTCCGGCTCCAGTTCGGTGGTCGCACTCACGACTCGGCCGAGAAAACGGCGCGACGTGTGTGGGCCAACGTGGAGGTCGGAGAGCTGTGCGATGCGAAGGCCCTCGAACTCCGGCGCGAGGCCCGGGACGTTCACGTCGACACGCCGGACGACGAGATGCGCCGAACCGAAGTAGCCTGCGCTGAGCATCACGATGACGAACGCGAGCGCGACGGCTGCGACTATTTGTCCCACTATGAGTGCGTGGCCAAACGGAGCGCCGGCGAGAATGCCGAGCAATCCGGCCGACGCCACGAGGGGCAACATGAGCTGCGCGTACCAGAAGGGGCGCACGACAAAGAGCCGGAACCCCTTGCCTGGATAAAACGGCCAGCCCCGCCAGCGCACGTACGCGAGGAGCGGGAGCGTCGTGTAGAGGGCGACGGCGATGAACACCGCGAGCGCTCCGGGAAACAGGCCGGCGACGAGAACGCCGAGGGTTCCCCACGCGACGATGAGGTAGACAGCGAGACGCGCGGCAATCCGCAGCACGCTGGCGGGCTTTCGACGGGCTCTGGGCATGGTAGACATACCCGTTTGTGGCAAATTCAGGTCCCGAGGAGGTGCACGGGCGCTTCGCTTACCGGGCGGCCCGCTGCGCGAGCCTTACGGCAAGAGCCAGCGGCTATTTCAGTGCCGAAAGAAGTTCACGCACTGCGGCTACCTCAGCTTCGAGCTCCTCTTCCGGATCGTCTCGCAGGGCGAGGTGTTTCGTGTAGGCCAGCCGCGCACCCTCCTTGTCGCCCGTGCGCTGCGCCAAGCGACCCTCCTCACGCAGCGATGAGGCCAGATAGCGCGGCCATTGCGTCATATATGAACGCCGGCGAATGGCGGCCAACGCACCCGGAGCATCGGCGAGCCGCTCGTGCAGACGCGAAATGAGGATGTGCGCATAGGCGCTGGCATCGCCGGCAACCTGCGGCGTCAACACCAGCGAATCCAGCTGACGGAGGCGTGCGTGCGCATCTCGGCTCCGTGAGGCGACCGCCAGCGAGACATCGAGCAGCTCTGCGCACACGCCAGGCGCGGCACTCACGACGGAACCGGAGCGTATCGCGGGCTGCGTCCTGAGAACGGCCACGGCCTTGCGAGCCCACGCCGAATCGCCGCGCACGAGCTGCCACTGCGCCAGCACGCAGACATCGGACAGCCACATGGCCGACGTCGCCGGCCCCGCCGCCGCGACGAGACCCGTCGTCGACGCAAGCTCGCGGGCCGCCGTGCGTGCGGCAGCGCTATCGCCTTCCGCGTAAAGTGCGTCGAGCACTGCGAGGCGCAGCGCTACACGCGAACCGGCACGCAGACGATTGAACTGCGCGGCAACACTCGCCGCTTCACGCGGACGACCGCGATTGAGTGTCAACGCGTGCTTCGCGAGCAACACACTCGAACGATCGATGCCGCGGATACCTCGCGACTCCAGCGTTCGCACGGCACGCGCGCCATCCTCGAGCCGCGTCGCATCGTACAGGCTCGCCATCGCGATGACGCGCAGTGCCGACGCATCGAGCTTCGCGTACGAGTCCGGCGACGGCCGCGTCGGTGTCGTGTCGATGCCGGACATCGTGAGATACTCGCGTGCCGGCAGGTAGTTCGGATCGATCGACAGCGCACGCTCGAATGCAGAAGTCGCGCGCACGCGCGGAGACGGAACTCCCGCACTCGCGCCATCGTGAAAGAGACGCGCGCCCATCGCGAACCACGACTCGGCACTCGCGGGCGCGAGGTCGACGACGTGTTGCCACGCCGCATTCTGCTCCGCCGCGGTCGATGCCGTACCGTAGCGCGGTCCGGCAATCGCCGTGAGCAACGCCTCATCACGCTCACCCAGCTCCTCGCGCGAACCCCACGCCAACGCGACACCTCGACGCACTTGTTCGTCATCGCCCAGTTGCTCCGCGGCAATCGCCGCATGCAGCGCGGCGAGCGCGAACGCGGAGTCAGCTTGCAGCGCGTTGCCGTACTCCCCGAGCGCCAAGGCAAACGCACCTTGACGATACGCCGCCTGGCCGGCGAGATACGATCGCAGGGCACTCAACGACGTCGGCCCATTGACGGCAAGCCGATCCTCCTCCCCCGCCTCGGAGGCGATGAGGCGCGCGGCCAACCGATCGATCAACACAGTGAGACTGTCCGACGGACCGGTGACGGTCGCCTCGGCACTCATCGTCCCGGCCGGAACCGTGAGGACCGTGGCGTGCAGGATCATGCGTGTCGGCGTGCCAACGACGCTGCCGACGACCAAGCGCTCCGCACCGAGTCGCGCGGCGAGCTTCACGACGGTATCGCGCGAGACGTCCATCGCGGCCGCGATCCCCGCGGTGCGCCACGCGCCGAGTACGGCGCCGGCGTCGACAGAGCGTGCGGCGGAGTCGTCGGCGAGGCGGGTCGAGAGCAACTCGACCATGCCGTCGCGCAGATAGCCGAGCGAGGCGTCTGCGCCCGCGACGCGAAAGGGCGCAACCACGAGCCGCTGTCGAAGCGCGAGGGCCTCGAGGGGCGGAGACGACGGGCGCAGTGTGAAGATGAGCGCAACCGCGATGATGACGAACGCAGCCAGCGTCAGTGCGATGCCGCGCCAGCGACGTGTATTGTGCTCGGCCGGCGTCCAGACGCGGATGGGCTCGATCGCAACGGACATCACGGGCGCTTCATGTCGGTCCGGCTCACGCGTCGTGATCTCCGGTTCCGGCACCACCTGCTCGATCGCGACGACCGGCCTGGCGTCGACCTGCTCGGGCGGCGCGCGCAATTTTGCGACGAGGGACGTCACGGCCGAGTCGGGCTCGAGATCGAGCTCCTGCTTGAGGAGAATCTCGTGCACACGCGCATGCTGGAGCGCGCCGGCGCGATCCCCCGCGCGGGCGAGAGCCGTCATCAGGCGAACGGCTCCGCCGGAATCCAGGGGACGGATCGCCGCGAGACGCCGCCGAGCGTCCACCGCCTGACGGTGATCCTCGCGCTCGTCGGCCCGCTCGGCGATCTGCTCCAACGCGCTGGCGACTCGTGTCTCCAGACGTCCGCGCTGTCGTGTGACCCACTGCTCGAAGTCGGGCGAGCCGGTGAGATAGAAGCCGTCGAGAAAGGCGCCGGCGTAGAGATCTGCTGCACGCTCCAGTTCGCCCGCGTCGATCGACGCCTCGAGTTCGCGCACGTCGCTCGTCATCAACTCGGCGTCGATCCGGACGTCGTTGCCGACAATGAAGAGTTCGTCGCAACGAAGCGCGCGCCGCGCTGCATAGAGTGCCTGCGTCAGCGAATGTCGCGCTCGCTCCGCCTCGACGTCGGGCCAGAGCATGCCGACGATCTTGTCGCGGCTCAGGCCGGCATCGCCGGACGCCGCGACGAGCGTCAAGAGAGCAAGCGTCCGTCGCTGCCCTGCCGCTCCGCCCATCGGCTCGCCGGTTTCGTCGGCCACGAAGAGGCTGCCAAACGTGTGCAACCTGAACTTCTGCAACGAGTTGAGACTCGACTGAGAACTGTGTGAGATGTCGTTGAGACATCGCGGCTAGAGTGTTCCGCGTCAGCCGAATGCTACCCCGCAGTCGGCGGCAATGGTACCGCGTTGTCTCTCATTTCAACCGGAGCGCACACAGATGATGGATGCAAGGAGCCCGGGCACGGTCTGCTTTTCGCCGCGAGACCTGGCGGTCGTCGCCAGGGTGGTCACGGCGCGTCTTCCACTCCGCGAAGGCGAGACGCGACGACTGGCGAGAATGCGCCAACTGCTCGCGAGTGCGGGAGAGCTCAACCGTACCCTGGCGACGCACACGCATCACTCGCTCGTGAACTGCCAGGGTTCGCACGGCGTCGGCGACATCGCCGTCGACACCAATGCCCTGTTCGAGGCGCTCGCGGAATTTGCCGTCTTGATCCATGACACGGCCGATGCCTACCGCTGGTTGGCCGCGACGGACGCGGATGTCCAGATCAGCCTCAACGTCGGGCGTGAGACATTCTCGGAGCGTCATGCCGCGATCTCAGCTCAATAGAAAGGATCCGTTCGCTGGTGGGTTCGGTCACCCGTTCGCGGACGGAGCTGGGCGCGTGATCATCGTGTCCAACCGCTTGCCGATGACGGCGAGTGTGCGCCGCGGCGGCGTTCGCCTGCATCGCAGCACTGGAGGCCTGGCGTCCGGCCTGCGCGGCGTGCAGGAGCGAACGCGCGGCCTGTGGATCGGCTGGTCCGGCGTATCCGCTGACGAGCCCGACGTTCGCCGTACCATCGACGAACAGTTGGCCGAGGTGGGCGCCGTTGCCGTGCCGTTCGACGAAGCGGAGATCGACGGCTTCTATCGACGCTACTCCAACGGCGTGCTCTGGCCCGTGCTGCACGGATTTCCGGCGCGCGACGAGCTCGGCGCGTGGGAGGCGTACGTCCGTGCGAATCACCGCTACGCGGACGCGGTGGCCCGTCATGCAAAGGCCGGCGATCGCATCTGGATTCACGACTACCACCTGATGCTGGTTCCCGAGCTGTTGCGGCAACGCCGGCCGGACGTGCGCATTGGCTTCTTTCTACACACGCCCTTTCCGCCGAGCGAGACGTTCGCCGCGGTGCCCCACGCGGCTGCGCTGTTGTGTGGACTCCTCGGCGCGGATGTCGTCGGCGTTCACACGCGAGAGCACGCACGCAACTTCATCGGTGCGGTGGAGTCGCTGCTGCCGAACGAGGTCCGTGGCGACGACATCACGGTCGGCGATCGCACCGTGAGTGCGTTCGCCTGTCCGCTCGGCGTGGACGTCGATGCGTTCGCGGAAATCGCGTCGTCGCCCTCGGTGATCGCGCAGGTGCGTCGGCTACGCGGCGAGGAAGATGGCGCGTTGCTGCTCGGCGTCGACCGACTCGACTACACGAAGGGCATTCCCGCGCGACTGCTCGCCTTCGAGCGACTGCTGGAGACACGCCCGGCGTTGCACGGACACGTTCGACTGCGGCAGCTCGCGGTGCCATCGCGCGAGGACGTTGGCGGCTATGCCGAGATACGGGTCGAGGTGGAGGGGATCGCCGCGCGGATCAACGCGCGATTCGGGCGATCCGACTGGACGCCGGTGGACTATCAGTATCGCAGCGTCGATCTCGATGAGCTCGTGGCGCTCTATCGTTCGGCGGACGTCATGCTCGTGACGCCATTGCGCGACGGCATGAATCTCGTCGCGAAGGAATTCGTCGCGTCGCGCGTGGACGACGACGGGGTGTTGATCCTGAGCGAGTGCGCCGGCGCGGCGGTAGAGCTGCGCGCCGCATTGCGCGTGGATCCCACCGATGTCGCCGCGCTTGCGGGGACGTACGAGTCGGCGCTGACGATGCTGCCCGCCGAGCGACGTGTGCGCATGCGCCGGCTGCGGCGGGCGGTGGAGACGAATGATGTCTATCGCTGGGCGGGGCTCTTCGTGGACGCGCTGCGTCGCTAGCTGTCGTTCGCGTCTCCCTTTGGATGGGTCTCGGGGCTCTGCACGACGACGGACGGTCGCCCCCCCCTGAGACCCATTCGTGCCAGCGCCTGGTACTCCTGCGTTGGCAGGCTCTCGAAGGTCTGCGTTGGTGCGGTGGGCTGTCCGCGCAGTGCCGACACGAGCCCGTCGGCCTCGTCATCCGACTTGCCGATCGCCTGAAGCGCGTAGTGCGCGAGACTCAGCGCCGCTTCGCGCTCGGCGTAGACGGCGCGTCCTTTCTTCAGGTGTTGCTCGAAGTAGGCCTGCTCCGCGGCGCTGTGCGTGCGCACCGCGATCTCGAGGAGAGGATTCGCGAGCTGGGCGACGTCGACGATGCGTCGCGCACGAATGGGTTCCGGCGCGGTAACGACCAGCAGGCTCGCGTGCCGTATGCCCGCGCGATCGAGCACGTCGGCGCGCGTGGCGTCACCCTGGATGGCGTGCTCGCCGTGCTTCCTCAAGCCTCCGACCACACGCTCCTGTTCCTCGATCACAACGTAGGACACTCCGGCGCGACGCAATGCGTCGGCAACCGTGGCGCCGACGCGTCCGTAGCCCACGAGCACCACGTGGCCGGCGAGCTCGGAGAAGCCGAAGAAATCATGATCGGTGCGCGTGCCGTAGAGCGCGTCGAAGGCCTGCATCGTCATCGATTTGCGCGGTGCGGGTGCCGCAGCGGCCGCGTCTACTGCCGCCGCGTTGTCGGCGATTCGCTGCGCGAACCGCTCGGCCAACGCGAGCAGTGGTCCGTTCACCGTGATGGCGATGATGGCCGCGGTGACGAGGAGCGCCTGGACGCCTGAATCCACGAGACCGAGCGTGACGCCGAGCGCCGCGACGATGAAGGAGAATTCGCCGATCTGTCCGAGCGCGGTGCCGATGACGAGCGCCGTGCGCGGCCCCTCTCCGAGCACGCGCACGAGACCGAACGCGAGGAGCGCCTTCCACGCGACGATGATGACGACGAGCGAGAGGACGTGCCACGGCCGCTGCATGATCGCGGCCGGATCGAACAGCATGCCCACCGAGACGAAGAACAACACGGCGAAGGCGTCCTGCATGGGCAGGGCGTCCGATGCGGCGCGATGACTCAACTCTGACTCGCTGATCACCGCGCCGGCGAAGAAGGCACCGAGTGCGAACGACACACCGAACAGCTCGGACGCGATGGTGCCGATGCCCAGCGCGGCGACGAGCACGGCCAGCGTGAAGAGCTCTCGCGAACCAACCTTCGCCACATGCTCGAGCAGCCACGGAATGAAGCGTCGCCCGACGACGAACATCAGCGCGATGAAGCCGAGTACCTTGGCGATGGCGATGCCGATCGACAGCAGGAGCGTGCCGGTCGTCGCCGACGCACCGGTGCCGCCGAGAATCGGTGCGAGTGCGGGCAGCAGCACGAGGGCGAACACCATCGTGAGGTCTTCGACGACGAGCCATCCCACGGCGATGCGTCCCTCAGCCGAGTCGAGTCGGTCGCGCCCCTCGAGGCCCTTCAACAGGACGACCGTGCTGGCGACGCTGAGGGAGAGGCCGAGGACGATGCCGCCGCCCCAGCTCCAGCCCCAGAAGCGGCCGAGGGCGACGCCGAGGCTGCCGGTGATGAAGGTCTGGAGGAGTGCGCCAGGGACGACGACGCGCTGCACCGCTGCGAGATCGCGCAGCGAGAAGTGCAGCCCCACGCCGAACATCAGGAGAATGGCGCCCAGCTCGGCGAGCTGCTTGGCGAGTCCCGCGTCGGCGACGAAGCCTGGCGTGAACGGGCCGACCACGACGCCCGCCATCAGGTAGCCGACGATGGGCGGGAGCTTGAGCCGAACTGCGAGCAGTCCGAGGACGAATGCGACGCCAAGGCCAGCCGCGACCGTGGCGATGAGCAGGGTGTCGTGAGGCATTGCGACGGGTGACTGGTGGGCAGCCGCCACAAAGCTACCACGCGGCGGGCGCTGTCGGAGCCGCCGCCACTGAACTAGATAACTCGCTATGCGATCCCACTGGATTTCGACCTGCGCGCTCCTGCTCGCCGGCTGCGTGAGTGGACGGACGGCGCCGGCGCCGGCCGCGCGCACCGTGCGCGTGCTCGTCTACAACATTCACGCGGGCAAGGACGCCGCCGGCGTGGACAACCTCGTTCGCGTGGCCGAGCTGGTTCGGTCGACGAATGCCGACGTCGTGCTGCTCCAGGAGGTCGACAAGGGAACGAAGCGCTCCGGCAACGTCGACCAACCGGCGACGCTCGCGAGGCTGAGCGGGTTGAACGCCGCGTTCGGGAGCGCACTCGACTACGACGGTGGGAAGTACGGCATCGCGATCCTGTCGCGATGGCCGATCCTCACGGACACGCTCTTCCATCTGCCGGTGGATCCGCCGCAGGAGCGGTCGGGTGGATCGCACGAGCCGCGCGGTGCGCTGCGGGCGATCGTGCAGAGTCCGTTCGGCCGACTCGCGGTGATCAACACGCATCTCGATGCAACGGCGGTGGATCGCTGGCGCAAGCAGGAAGCCGACTCGATCGTGCGCCTCGTCGCGCAGACTCGGCGCATCGAGCCAGTGGTGATCGCTGGTGGAGACTTCAACTCCACGCCGGAAAGCGCGGTGCAGGTGGCGGTGCGAAAGAGTGGGCTGCGCGACAGCTGGACCGAGTGCAATGGTGGTCAGGGATTCAGCTTTCCGGATGACGTTCCGGTCAAGCGCATCGACTATCTCTTTCTCACCGGCGAGTTGCGATGCACCTCGGCCGAGGTGGTGAACTCGCGCGCGTCGGATCATCGGCCCGTGTTGATCGACGTCGTCATTCCGCCGGCGTCGACGACGTCGCAGTTGCCGCCGACTGTGAGTGGCCCGAATGCGCCGACGGTGACGACCGTGCGCAGCGGTGTGACGTCGAACGACAGCAACCTCGATCCGCGGTCGTCGCTCACCGCGCCACAGCGGGAGTGGGTCGATCGCACGCTCGCATCGCTCAGCCTCCGCGAGCGCGTCGGCCAGATGATCAACGTCTGGGTGCTCGGCGATTACACCAACGCGCAGGACTCGAGCTTTGCCGAGGTGATGCGGTGGATCCAGCGCGATCATATCGGTGGGTTGACGATGTCGCTCGGATCGCCGATCGAGGTGGCCGCGAAGCTCAATGCGTTGCAGCGTGCGGCGAAGGTGCCGCTGATCGTCGGCTCGGACCTCGAGCCAAATCTGGGACGTCTCGAGGGCGGCATCTTCTCGCACTACATGCTGGATGGCGGCGGCGCGACGGTGTTTCCGAACGCCATGGCCATTGCGGCGACCGGTCGCGAGCAGGATGCGTTCGATGTGGGTCGCGCGATCGGCCAGGAAGCGAAGGCGGTCGGCATCTTCATGAACTTCGCGCCGGTGGTGGACGTCAACAACAATCCGGCGAACCCGGTGATCAACACGCGCTCGTTCGGTGAAGATCCGAAGCAGGTGGCGCGTCTGGCGGCGGCGTTCGTGAAGGGTTCGCAGAGCGCCGGCGTCATGGCGACGATCAAGCATTTTCCGGGGCATGGCGACACCGACGTCGACTCGCATGCGCGGCTGCCGATCGTCTCGGCGTCGATGGCGCGGCTGGATACTGTCGAGCTGGTGCCGTTCGCTGCGGGCATCGACGCGGGGGCGGGGATGGTGATGACGGCGCACATCGCGCTGCCCGCGGTACAGGGGGACAGCGTGACGCCGGCGACACTCGCGCCGAGGATCATCACGGGCCTGCTGCGCGACAAGCTGCACTTCACTGGTCTGGCGATCACCGACGCGATGACGATGGGCGGCATCGGGAAGGGGTATACGACGGAAGAGAGCTCGGTGCTCGCGGTGCAGTCGGGCGCCGACGTGCTGCTCAAGCCGACGGATCCGTCGAAGGCGGTGGACGCATTGGTCGCCGCTGTGGAGAGCGGACGCATCTCGCGCGCACGCATCGACTCGGCAGTGCGTCGTGTGCTCGAGCTCAAGGCGCGCACGGGGATCGCGTTTCATCCCATCGTGTCGCTCGACACGCTGCGTGACGTCGTCGGGTCGCCGGAGCATCGTGCGCTCGCGATGGACATCGCGCAGCGTTCGGTGACGTTGTTGCGCGATTCGGCGAATCTCATCTCCGGTGTGCGTCGGGGACGGACGGTGCTCGTCCAGTACATGCCGGAGACGGAGCTGCGGGCGGGCAAGGCGTTCGCGGCCGAGGTGAGTCGTGGCGCCCAGGTGCGGGCGTTCAAGGTGGGTCCGTCGGTGTCGGCGGAGACGCTGGATTCCATTGCGCATGTAGCGCACGGCGCGGACAGGATCATTATCGCGACGTACGTGCGGCGCATCGAGGGGGAAGGGAGGTTTGCGATTCCGTCGCATATTGCGTCGTGGATCGACTCGATGGCGACGCGCGAGAAGGTGATCGTCGTCTCGCTCGGCAATCCGTACCTGATAAGGCAGTTCCCGCATGTCGGCACGTACGTCGTGACGTATGGTGTCGCCGACGCGATGGAGCACGCGAGTGCGCGAGCGGTGTTGGGTCGAGCGCCGATCGGCGGCGTGATTCCTGTGTCGCTGCCGGGATTCTTCGTGCGTGGTGATGGGCTGAAGCGCTAGCGGCGGAAGAGCAGGTCCCTCGCTACGCTCGGGACGACATGTTATTGTCGGACCTGCTCTTTCTCTCCGAGGCAAAGCCATGCGCCGATTTCTGTGCGTCGCCGTTCTCGCGCTCGTCGCGCCCGTTGCGGGCGCGCAGACGATCGGCCGCATCGAGCGACTCGATCCGGCGTTCGACGCACTCGTTCCCCGCGACGCGCGCATCGAGCTGCTCGCGGAGGGGTTCGCGTGGACGGAAGGTCCGGTCTGGCGCAAGAGCGGCGGCTATCTGTTGTTCAGCGACATTCCGAACAACGCGGTCAACAAGTGGAAGGAAGGGCAGGGCGTGTCGACGTTCATGCGCCCCGCCGGCTACAATGGCGCGACGCCGTACGGCCGCGAGCTCGGCACGAATGGTCTCGCGTTCGATGCGAACGACAGGCTGGTCGTCGCCGATCATGGCAACCGACAGATCGCGCGGATCAACGATTCGATCTTCACGCGGACGACGTTGGCGGATCGCTACGAAGGCAAGCGACTCAACAGCCCGAACGACCTGGTCTTTCATCCGAACGGCGACATCTATTTCACGGATCCGCCGTACGGCCTCGATGGCCTCGACGCGAACAAGACGAAGGAGTTGTCGTTCGCCGGGGTGTATCGGCTGAAGCCCAGTGGCGAGTTGACGCTGTTGACGAAGGATCTCACGCGTCCGAACGGGATCGCGATTTCGCCTGATGCGCGGACGTTGTATGTGGCGGTGTCAGATGGAGCGAAGCCGATGTACATGGCGTACGATGTTCAGCCGGACGGCACGATCGCGCGGGGGCGCGTGTTCTTCGATCCGGCCGCGCTCGTGGCGCAGGGGCGCATCGGGTCGGCGGATGGCATGAAGGTCGATGCAAAGGGAAACCTTTTCGCGACGGGGCCGGGCGGAGTGCTGGTCTTCAACGCAGCAGGCAAGCATCTTGGCTCCATCATCACGGGTGAGCGCACCGCGAACGTCGCGTTTGGTGACGATGGGTCGACGCTGTACATGACGGCGGATCACAAGCTGATGCGGATCCGGCTCAGCACCAAGGGCATCGGGTTCTAGGATAGTGCCAAACGCTCCACCTTCCCGACGACGAACAGGTACGACAACGCCCCCAACGGTGCGAGCACCGACACGTAGGACAGGTCGGCGCGCGAGACTGGCCGTTGCTCGGACTCCTGACGTCGGCTCAAGTCCACCAACCCACCACCCGCACGAATAATGTCCAACTCCGCGCTGTTCGCTCCGCGAAAATCATGATCGAGAAGCGTGCGCGAGAGGGTCTCTCGATCACCACTCGGCGAAGCTCCCATCGGCGTGACGCCACACTGGATTGCGCCACCGATGGCCAGTTGCCGCCATCTTCACGACGAACTCCTCGTTGATCTCGATGCCGAGCCCCGGGCCCTGGGGTATGGCGACGTGGCCGTCCTTGTACTCGAACACAGAGGGATCCTTCAGGTAGTCGAGCAGGTCATTCGTCTCGTTGTAGTGAATGCCGAGCGACTGTTCCTGGATGAATGCGTTGTAGCACACCGCGTCGAGCTGCAGGTTCGCCGCGAGCGCGATCGGACCCAACGGACAGTGCAGCGCGAGCGCGACGTCGTATGCCTCGGCCATCGCGGCGATCTTCTTCGTCTCGGTGATGCCACCCGCGTGCGACGGATCGGGCTGGATGATGTCGACGTAGCCGTCGGAGAGAATCTTCTTGAAGTCCCATCGCGAGTAGAGACGCTCGCCGAGTGCGATCGGCGTCGAGCAGTGGCTGGCGATCTCCCTGAGCGCCTCGGAGTGTTCCGACAGCACGGGCTCCTCGATGAACATCAGGCGATACGGCTCGAGCTCTTTGGCGATCACCTTCGCCATCGGACGATGCACGCGTCCGTGGAAGTCGACACCGATACCGAAGTGTGGACCCATCGCTTCGCGAATGGCGCCGACACGTTGCAGTACCGCGTCGACTTTCGCATGGCTGTCGACGAACTGCATCTCTTCCGTCGCATTCATCTTCACGGCGGTGAATCCGCGCGCGCCACACTCCTGCGCCATCGCTGCGGTATCGGCAGGTCGATCGCCGCCGATCCACGAGTAGACGCGAATGCGATCGCGCAGTTGTCCGCCGAGCAGTTGGTGCACGGGGACGTCGAGCGCCTTGCCCTTGATGTCCCACAGTGCCTGATCGATGCCGGCGAGCGCGCTCATGTGAATACCGCCGCCGCGGTAAAAGCCGGCGCGGTACATCACCGTCCAGTGTTCCTCGATGAGGAACGGATCCCGGCCGACGAGATAGTCGGCGAGCTCGCTCACGGCTGCGGCGACGGTGTGTGCACGTCCCTCGAGCACCGGCTCGCCCCATCCGGTGACGCCCTCGTCAGTCTCGATCTTGAGGAAGCACCAGCGTGGTGGAACGATGTACGTGGTGAGGCTGGTGATTTTCATTGTGATCTGGTCAGGACGTCAGCATCGTCCACGCGTCGACGAACGCGCGCGCGCTCACAGCAACCTGCTCCGCACTGTCGCCTCGGCGAAATAATGCCGAGCCGAGTCCGAAGCCCGTCGCGCCGGCGGCGACATACTCGCTCATGGTGCCGGGCGTGATGCCTCCGACGGGAAAGAAGCGGGTCGCCTCGGGGAAGACGCTGCGAAATGCGCCGAGTACCTTCGGTGTGAGCAGTTCGGCGGGGAAGAGCTTCAGTCCGTCGGCGCCGTTGGCGAGTGCGGCGAAGCCTTCGGTAGCGGTGGCGATTCCGGGGATGCAGACCATGCGTGCTTCCTTCGCGGTGCGGATGACGTCGGCGTCGGAGTGGGGCATCACGATCAGCCGGCCGCCTGCGGCGCCGACGGCTCCGACCTGAGTCGGCGACATCACGGTACCCGCGCCGAGGAGCACGTCGTCGCCGAACGCATCGTGGAGGCGACGGATGCTGTCGAGCGGAGAGGGGGAGTTGAGCGGCACTTCGATGATCGCGAAGCCCGTGGCGACGAGCGCTTCGGCGATCGGTACGACTTCGTCCGGCGTGACGCCGCGCAGGATGGCGACGAGCGGCAGGCGATCGAGATAGCGCTGAATCACGTCACGGGGCGAGTGAGGCCGGCGCGCATCGCGATGCTGAACAAGCCGGCATGCGCGGCGCCGTCGACGACAGGGACGTCGTGGATGTCGAAGAGGCTGAGCGCAACGCGGTATCGGTTGCACAGCGTGGCATCACCGATGAGTGCGTCGGGGCGGATGCCATCCGCGAGGCTGCATCGGACTTCATCGCCGATCAACAGGCCCGAGAGATACTCGAGGCTCGATCCGGCGGCGAGACGCTTGGTGAGCACGAGCGCACGTGCGGAAAACAGCAGCGGCGAGACGCCGTGCGCAGACTCTTTCGCCACGAGCACACCGCGGGAGAAGGAGTCGTCGTCGGCGGTGGGATCGGAGGCGAAACGTCCAAGGATGGAATGCTCGCAGAGGACGGCGTAGAGCTCACCGGTCATGAAGGTCGTGATGCCGGTGATCTTGCCGTTCATGACCTGGACCCATTTCGAGTGGGTGCCAGGCAGCACGAGCCGCGAGTCCGCGGCCAACTCCGGGCGCAGCGCGAGCGCGCCGACGATCTGGGTCTCCTCGCCGCGCATGACGTTGGGCAGCGCGCCGTACGTCGCGACGCCGGGAACGATGTTCAGTTCGGCGTTGGGGACGAGTGTCAGCGACGCCACGAGCTCGTCGATTCCGGCGGGCGCAGCGCAATACGGCACCTCGAGCCACCCACTCGCGCTGCCGATCATTCCGGCGGCGATGGACATCAACGGCGGCCAATCCGCGGTGACGGCGTCGAAGACGGCGGAAAAGTCGCTGTCGGGCACGTGCATGATACCGTGCGGCGCGGTGCGCGTGTCGAGCACGCTGCCTGCGTCATCGAGCAGGTAGGCGCGGAGGGCGGTGGTGCCCCAGTCGAGTACGATGAGCGAGGGCGTGGATGGCATATGGAGTAGAATGCCGCATCGGCGGGCGAAGCGCGAGTTGCGAACGCGTGTTGCGGGCCGATATTCGGTGAACCGCTATTGCAATCGGAAACCGCAAAATGACGCGATACATCCCGATACTGCGCAATGTGCTTCTGATGTCGCTGCTGTCGGTGAGTTCTTCGGCGGCGCAAGGCGCGAGTGTCGTCGCTCTGCACGGGCGGCTCAGCGTGCGCGGCAATCGCGTCGTCGACGAGCACGGCGACGCCGTTCAGCTGCGTGGCATGTCGCTGTTCTGGAGCCAGTGGATGCCGCAGTTCTACAACGAGAGCGCCGTCCGCTGGCTGCGCGACGATTGGAAGATCACGGTCGTTCGCGCCGCGATCGCGGTTCCGTCCGGTGGGTATCTCCGGCATCCCGACGCCGAGACGAAGAAGGCCGAAGCAGTGATCGATGCCGCGGTGAAGCTCGGCATCTACGTCATCGTGGATTGGCACTCGCACAATCCCGAGCCCGAGGCGGCGAAGAAGTTCTTCTCCTACATCGCGAGCAAGTACGGCAAGCTCCCGAACATCATCTACGAGCCGTGGAACGAGCCGCTCGACACGCACGACTGGAGCACGGTGATCAAGCCGTATCACCTTGCGGTGATCGCGGCCATTCGCGCGCGCGACAAGACGAACCTCGTCGTCGCGGGGACGCAGACGTGGTCACAGGACGTCGACAAGGCGGCGGCCGATCCGCTGCCGTTCACCAATGTGGCCTACACGCTTCACTTCTACGCGGGGACGCATCGACAGTCGCTACGCGACAAGGCCACGTTGGCGATGTCGCGCGGTGCGGCGCTGTTCGTCACCGAGTGGGGCACGGGCAGCGCCGACGGCAACGGCATGCTCGACAGCACCGAGACGCGAAAGTGGATCGCGTTCATGGACCAGCACAAGCTGAGCTGGGCCAACTGGTCCGTCGCCGACAAGAATGAAACGACTGCCGCGCTGTTGCCCGGTGCTCCCGGCACTGGCGGCTGGACGGACGCGCAGATCAGCGCGTCGGGGAAGTTCGTGCGCGGTGAGTTGCGGCGGCCCTGACGACCTCACCGCGCGCAGACGTGAGTCAGGCGTGCGCTCCCTCAGCCGCATCCCTCGACGTAACCGACCTGCGGCTCCTTCCCCGACCGATACTTCGTCACGCTCTTCCCATCGGTCTCGAAGACGATCCGATACGCGCTGTCGGCCGGGGCGACAGGCTTGACCACGAGATAGTGACCACCGGTCACGTACTTGTGCGGCTGCACGGTGACCCGATTCGGATAGAGGCTCTGGACCCGCGACTCGGCGTCGCCGATCTTCGCGCCTTCCTTCGTCGCGATATCGCGATTGCCGACTTCGACCCTGCCGACGACACCCTGTTCGAGCATCACGCCAACGGCGGTGGGTCCACTCCACGTGAGGTAGTGACAATCCTTCGAGCTGTCCTCCGATGCGTTGATGCCAGCGCCCTTCAGCGTCGCCACCGCCTCGCGCATGGTCATGCCGGCGCGCAGAGGTCCGATGCCGAACTCGGTGACCTTCCAGCTTCCCATCGACTGATCCGCGGACGGCGGCTCGGCGGGCGTGGGCGACGGTGTCGAGGTCGACGGAGTCGCACCGGCCACGCTGGTGTCTCGCGCAGTGTCGGCAGACTTGGTTTCCGCCGAGCAGGATACGGTTCCGACGAGCGCGGCGCATGCGGCGAGAACGCGTAGAGAGAGCTTCATCAGCGGTCCTTCAAGACTGGTGGATAATTGCCTGTACTTCCTCGAAGATCGAATCGGCAAGGACGACATTGCCGTTCGTGAAGCGTAAAAGCTCGGCGTGCGTTATCCAACCGGACGCAGCACGGTGCGTGGCCTTTTGCTCGCGGTGTCGCTCACCCATGGCCACGACGTCTTCGTGGCTCGCCATCCGCCTCGGCGCGGTGCCCGTGCGCTCCATCGTCGAGGCGAGTCTCGTCACGTGTGCCAGGCGCACGTCCTCGAGGCGTGTCCCGTTGGGCAAGTAAAGGACATCGATCGACGCGGGCGACGTGAACTTCCCTGCTATCTCCGCGTTGCTGGTGTTCACGAAGGTCGAACCAACCTCAGACTCGAAATCATAGATCTGCCTCGTCTGCATGCTGTTGAAAAACGAGGCGGGCGCGTCGAAAAAGCGGAAGTTCAGGATGCCTTCCACGAGATTCCTGGCCGCTCGCTCCATCCTCGGACGCACCTGATAGTGCCCGGCAGACGTGCTGCCATCGCCGGAGACCATGGCCCGGATCATCGTCCGAGCCATGACTGAGTCGGTGGCGTTGCTGACGTCGAGGACCTCGAAGTCGCCGAGGAAACGATAGCCCTGCGCCTCGAGCGCCGTCTGGAAATTCCGATACGACCCGAGATCGAGATGCGTGAACTCGGACTCTCGCGCCGGGACGATAGTCGGCGTCTTGCTGTGCAGGCCCTTCATCTTCGCGACGAGCTTTTCGGCGTACTCACGGTGAATCTGCATGGAGCCTCGCTCAATTGAAGTGCCGAGCAATCGGGCACGAGGCAGCAATGTCGTGCCAGCCTGGAGTTTCCGTAAGCCAAGTGACCCGGACGAAACTTCCATATAGCCGCGCCCGTACCAGCCCGAATGCCAATAGCGGCCCACTCACGCATGGCCCGGCTCGCGCTCCTCGCCGTCGCCAGTTTCGCACTGTCCGCCTGCCATCCAGGAAACCAGGAGGCGAAGCGCCTCCGCGAGTCCTGCGACTCCGGCGACGCCAGCGCGTGCAACACGTACGCGAACAAGCTTCAGAAGGGCGAGTACGTACTCCGCGACGAACCACGCGCCGCGGTGCTCTTCGACACCGCGTGCACGAAAGGTGTCGGCGACGGCTGCGCCAGTCTCGGACTCATGCTGCAGCGCGGCCGCGGGGTGAAGCCAGACACGATTCGCGCGGTCAGGCTCTTTCAACAGGGCTGTGAGCGAAAGGCATTGGAAGGCTGCGCGCGACTCGGAGCGCTCTACCGGACAGGCAGGGGAGTGCCGCGCGACGTCGTGCGCGCCGCGTCGCTGTTCCAGCAATCCTGCGACGGCGCGAACATGTTCGGCTGTGCGCACCTCGGATCGCTCTACGCAACGGGCGAAGGGGTCACGCAGGACTACGTGAAGGCCGCGGCGCTCCTGAAGAAGGGCTGCGATGCAAAGATCGCTCTCGGTTGCGCGGGGCTGGGTCGTCTTCATGCCGCAGGCACCGGAGTCGAACGCAATGATTCATTGGCGGTGTCGCTCTTCAGGGCATCGTGCTTTTCCGGTGAGCGCGCCGGCTGCTTCGACCTTGCCCTGTCATACGAGACGGGCCGAAACGGACGGCAGAACTATGAGCGCGCTGCCGACTTGTACAACGACGAATGCGACGAGAAGAATGGCGAAGCGTGTGCACGACTTGCGTCGCTGACGGAACGGGGCGCGGGAACGAGCAGAGACCCCAAGCGCGCCTCCACGCTCCGCAAGCAGGCATGCGACTACGGATACCTCGAGGCATGTCCCAAGCCGAAGGCGACCACGTGAGGCCGGCGAAGATGGACGCGCTGCTCGCGGTCGAGCATCTCACGAAGCAGTACAAGGGCGTCCGCGCCCTCGACGACGTCAGCTTCACCATCACCGACGGCATCACCGGCATCCTCGGCGAGAATGGTGCGGGCAAGAGCACGATCATCAAGATCCTCCTCGGGCTCCTTCAGCCGACGTCCGGTTCGGCGCGCGTGCTCGGCGACAGTGCATCGGACAGCGTCGGGGTGCGCGCGCGGGTCGGCTACATGCCCGAGCACGACTGTCTTCCGAGCCAGGTGAGCGCCGCCGAATTTCTCACGCACATGGCGGAGGTGAGCGGCCTGCCTCCCGACATGGCGCGCATCCGCGCTGCCGACACACTGCGTCACGCCGGGTTGTTCGAGGAGCGTTATCGCGCCATCGGCGGCTATTCCACGGGCATGAAGCAGCGCGTCAAGCTCTGCCAGGCGCTCGTCCACGATCCTGCGTTCGTCTTTCTCGACGAGCCGACGGCGGGCCTCGACCCGGCCGGCCGCGAGGAGATGCTCCAGCTCATCCGGAAGACGCATCGCGAATTCGGTATCAGCGTCCTCTTCTCGTCGCACCTGATGGCCGACGTCGAGCGCACCTGTGACCGCATCATCGTACTACAGGGCGGACATCTCGTGCATTCTGGCGAAGTCGCGCAGTTCACGAAGGAAACGGAGACGGTCTTCATCGAAGTCGACACGAATCGCGACAATCTCGTCACCGCGCTCGAACGACGCGGCGTGATCGTCACCGCCGACGGGGGCGGGCTCACTGTGCAGGGGACGGACGAATCAGTTTACGTCCACGTCCGCGATGCGCTCGTCGAAGCACAAGCTCCGCTGCGCCGGATGGCGCCGCGCCGTCGCGAGCTGACGGAGCTGTTCGAGCGGAGCGCGACATGACCGGTACCGTCTTCGACATCGGCTATCAGGGCTACGCCGGCACGCGCGAAGGTCGTGGTCGCTCGCGCAAGGCAGTCTACAAGGACGGCGTTCGCACCGCGCTCGGCTTCGGCCGCGGAGCGCGCGCGAAGATCCTGCCATGGTTCTTCCTGTCAGCGCTGTCGGCCATTGCGCTCGTCATGGCGCTCATTGCCGGCGCGGTCGAGCGGCTCGGCGGACCGGGTACGGCGGAAAAGGCGCACCTGCCATCGCACTCCGACTACAACGGCATCGCGTCGATCATCATCTTCGTCTTTGCGGCGATCGTGGGGCCCGAGCTGCTGTGCCGAGACAAGCGCGA
>JBDSML010000242.1:0-55714 GCA_039915865.1 Gemmatimonadaceae bacterium
CGGTGCCACGCCGAGTTGGAGCGAATGACGGGAGCGAGTCGCGCGCTGCTCACACACTCGGGAACGGCGGCGCTCGAGATGGCCGCCCTGCTCGCGAACGTCGGGCCCGGCGACGAGGTCATCATGCCGTCCTACACCTTCGTGTCGACGGCCAATGCGTTCGTCCTGCGCGGCGCTACTCCCGTGTTCGTCGATATCCGCGATGACACGCTGAATCTCGACGAGTCGCTGGTCGGTGACGCCGTGACGGACCGGACACGCGCGATCGTTCCGGTGCACTACGCCGGTGTCGGGTGCGCCATGGACGCGCTCCAGGCCATCGCGGATCGTCACGGCCTCATGGTGATCGAAGACGCCGCACAGGGCGTCGGCGCGCGCTGGCGCGGCCGGCCGCTCGGCGCCATTGGCGACGTGGGATGTCTCAGCTTTCACGAAACGAAGAACGTCGTGTCGGGCGAAGGCGGCGCGCTGCTCCTCAATCGCGACGATCTTCTGGAGCGCGCGGAAATCATCAGGGAAAAGGGCACGAACCGGTCGCGTTTCTTCCGCGGCCAGGTGGACAAGTATACGTGGGTCGACGTCGGATCGTCGTACCTGCCAAGCGACATCCTCGCCGCCGTGCTTCTGGCGCAACTCGAGTCCGCGGACGCACTCCACGCTGCGCGCATGGCACTCTGGGCTCGCTACCACGACGCCTTCGAGCCTCTCGAGCGCGACGGTCTTGCGCGACGTCCGTTCGTACCGGCCGACTGCGAGCACAATGCGCACATGTACTACCTGCTCCTTCCTTCGTTGGACGCACGGACGGCGCTCATCTCGTCGATGGTGGCACGCAACATCCATCCCGTCTTCCACTACATCCCGCTGCACTCGTCGCCCGCCGGACGTCGTCTGGGGCGAACGCATGGCGAACGGCTTCCTGTCACGGATCGGGTGAGCGAATGCCTTGTGCGACTCCCGATCTGGCCGGGACTCGGCACTGACATCGAGCGCGTGATCGAGGCGGTGCTGGACCACACCCACGAGGGAGCCCGGTGAACGCGCTGGCGGAGCGGGTCGATGGCCGGACCATGCGGCTGCTTGCCGTCGTGCTGTTGCTCGTGGGTATCGCGCTCGCCGCGGCGCACGCGCTGACCAAGTTGCCGCACGCTGACGAAGGTGACGTCGCCAGCGCTGCGGCATCGCTGCTGGACCGCGGTCACATCGCCTTTCCGATGTCGTACAGCTACGGCGCGTCGGTGCGCGACGCGTACTACATCGCGCCGCCATTCTATCCCGCCGCGCTTGCCGCGTGGTTCGCGCCGTTTGGCCGGAGTCTGGCATCGTACCGGCTGTTTCACATCGTCTGGTTTGTGCTGCTCGTCGTGTCGTGGATGCAGTTGACGCGGTTGACCACCACGACACGGGTTGCTGTTCCGATCGCCGCAGCGCTTCTCGCGTTGAACTACGATCTCGTCAACCTCGGGGTGACTCGCTACGACGTGACATGTGCCTCGTTGAATGCGGCGGCCATGGCCGCCTATCTCACGTGGCGCAACGGCCGATTCATGCTGGCGATCTTCGTCGCGAATTGCTGCCTTGCACTCGCTGCGCTCACGCATCCGCTGGCGGTACTTGGCCTCGTCGGTTGTCTCGCGCTGTTCGTCGTCCACAAGGATTGGCGGCAACTTCGCCCGGTGCATGCGCTCGTTGGTCTCGTGCCGTATGTCGTTGCCTTCGGCATTTGGGGATTGATGATTAGCGGGCACCTGGACGAACTGCGGCACCAGGCCCAGTTGCAGGCCGGAAGCCGAGTCATCGATTACGCGCATCCACTCGCTGTATTCGCCAAGGATTTTTCGGTGCGTTGGCTCGAACTCTTCGCTGGCTGGCGCGCCGATGTCCCGAAGCTCATGCGTGTGAAGACGCTGTACTTGCTCGTGTGGGCGGTGGTGCCCGTTCTCGCGATCCGCAATGCTCCCGCGGGCCTGCGCGCTCCCCGCGTCGCGATCGTGATCTATTCGCTCACGGCGCTGTTGATCCTCCCCTTCACGGACAACCTGCATCTCCAGATCTACAACCTTCACGTGATCGCCGGATTTTCTGCGCTCACGGCGATCGCGTGCGCGGATCTCTGGGAGCGCTTGCCACGCCTTCGGGTGCTCGTTCTGGCCGGTGTGGCTGGCAGCGCTGCGTTCGGGCTCGCGGCGATCGGACTTCGCGTCCTCCAGAATGATGCGGGGCACGAATTCACGCCCGCGCACGCGCACCTCGCGGGTCTCAAGGACGACGAGTTCATCATCGCACCATCGGAGATGGGTTTCGGCATCGGCTTCGCAAAGCACGTTCGCGATGACTTTACCCTCGGCGCCATCGCTGATGGATCCATGCCCCGATTCATCGTCGAAACCAAGGAGCGCCCACGTCCGATGCCGCGCGCCGTGCCGTGTAGCGGTACCTCGTCAGTGCATGACACCACGACGTATCGCGCGCTACCAAACGCCACGCCACGACAATACTATCGTGTTCTAGAACGAGTGACTTCTGGCGGTGTCGTGGCAGACACTTCCACGTCGGTGCTTCAGATCGTGCGCAACTGCGACCTTCGGCAAGGTACCTGATCCATTGCGGTGATGCGCCCGACACCGAGCTAGTCCCTCCCCCACTCTCTGGTAGATGCAAGACGATACCGGCACGAATCGCATCCTGACGTTCCCTTTCGTCTACTCCGCATTTCAGACGCTGGTGGGCGCGAGCTACGGCAGGCGATGGATCCTGAGTGACGTGTGGCGCGTGAAGCCCGGAATGCGCATCGTCGACATCGGATGCGGTCCAGGCGACATCATCGATTCCCTGCCGGATGTTCAATACATCGGACTGGATGTCAGCGAGCAATACATCGCGGACGCCAAGCGGCGTTACGGTCATCGGGGAACGTTTGTCGCGGGGTTTGCGCCAGCCTTGCTCGATGAGCCGCTCGCCCACGGCGCGGACCTCGTCACGTGCACCGGCGTTCTTCATCACCTCGACGATGCCCAGAGTCTCGAGATTTTCGACGTCGCACACAAGCTCCTCAAGCCCGGCGGACGGTTCATCGCCGTCGAGCCGACGTATCTACGCCATCAGGGTGCGATCGCGCGCTGGCTCATGAGCAAGGATCGCGGCATGGCCATCCGCCAGGAAAGCGTGTGGCGACAGCTCGCCGCGAAGTCCCGTTTTGGCGGCGCCGAAACGAACGTCCTCACGGGCGTGCTCCGAATTCCGTACACGCATCTGGTGATCGAGTGCACGAAGACCGACGCAACGCCGCTCGTCTGACCGAGCGGCGCGCGACGAAACCGCTTACGGAATGACGACCGCCTTCGTGACGGACGATGTGAGACCTGCGCCGTCGGTGACCGTCAGCATGATGGTGTAGGTGCCCGACGCGGCCCAGGTGTTCCTCGTCGTCGGTGCGGTGCGCGACTCGACTCGGCCATTGCCCCAGTCCCACTTGTAGGATGCAATGCCGACGTCATCGGTCGACGTGCTCGCATCGAACGAACACTGATGCGGATAGGCCGGATTCGCGCAGCTGGCGATGAACCTGGCCACAGGCGCCGTATTGGCCGGCGGCGGCGGCGGTGGCGGCGGCGGCGTGCCGGCGGGAACATCGACCGCCTTCGTGATGCTGCCCGTCAGACCGCCGGCATCGGTGACCGTGAGCGTGATGGTGTAGGTGGCCTGCGTCGAGAACGTGTTCTTCGTGGTTGCCGTGGAACGGGACTCGGTGCGGCCGTTCCCCCAGTTCCACGTGTAGCGCACGATGCCGGCGTCATCGCTCGCGGTGCTCGCGTCGAAGGTGCACTGCATCGCCGGACAGGTTGCCGTGAAGCGCGCGACCGGTGCCTGATTGGTTGCTGCGGCCTGCGCCGAATACGCGAGCAGGTTGGGTGTTCCGCTCGGGACGCTGCTGATGACGCTCGGCGTCGCGTTGCTCACGAGCCACGAGCGCACCTGTGCGGGCGTCGCCGTCCGATGCGTCTCGAGATACAGCGCGGCCAGGCCGGCGACGTGCGGCGAGGCGAATGACGTTCCGTTCCACGACTTCGTGGCGGTCGTGCTGCCGATCGTCGGTCCAGTGACGTTCACACCAGGCGCGAGCATCGTGACGCACGGTCCATGGTTGGAGAAGCTCGCGAACGTGTCCGTGACGTCCGTGGCGCCGACGACGATCGCGCTCGATGCGCTCGACGGCGACCCGGTGCACGCGTCAGCGCTGCTGTTGCCGGCTGCGACGACGAAGGTGACGCCTGCGGCCACGGCATTCGCGATGCTCTGGTTGAGCGCCGCGGAGTAGACATTCTGCAGGCTCAGGTTCGCGACGGCGGGCAGCACGCGATGCGCCGTGACCCAGTCGATGCCGGCAATCGTCGTCGAGTTGGCACTGTTGCCACCACAGTCGACGATGCGCACGGAAACGAGCCTCGCCTTCTTCGCGACCCCGTAGGTTGCGCCACCGACGATGCCGGACACGGTCGAGCCATGCCCGTGACAATCGACGGCCGTTCCACCCGGCGTCATGATGTCGGTGCCGGTCGACGCACGTCCGCCGAAATCAGTGTGCGTAAAGTTGATCCCTGAATCGAGGATGTACACGGTGACGCCAGAGCCGTCAGCGGTATACGAATAGCTGGTGCTGAGCGGCAGCCCACGCTGGTCCGTGCGATCGAGGCCCCACGGTGCACTGGTCTCTACCGACGCCATGGTACTTTCACGATCCTGCTCGACGAACGCGACATTCGGGTCGTTGCGCAGGGAGTCGGCGGCCGCGGCCGACATCGACAGCGTCATGCCCTTGAGCGCCGACTTGTACGTCATGCGCAGCACGCCGCGATGACGCCGCTCGAGGCGACGTGCTTCGACATCGACATTGGAGACGGTGTTCCTGAAGCCGACGATATAGCGACCGGCGATGGGCGTGCCATCGACCTGACGCGTGAAGGTCGACAGCGGCGCGGCAGCCACTGGCGACGTCGACTGAGAATTATCGGAGCATGCGCACACGACGACGGACAGCAGCAGAAGCGGCTTGTGGATACGGCTCATTGTTCTCTCTTCGTGGGATTCCCGATCACGTGGACGAACTTCAGTCTCACGCTTTCCAATCGGGCTTGTCGACGTCAAGGATGCGACGTCGCTCGCGATTGCTGATCAGTATCGGCAGCGAGGACGCCAACACTCACAAGAAACTACACGATGTCGCAACGTGGTGTCGTAAAACGGACATCATCGCTGATTCGCACACGATGATGGTGATCTCCATCACGTTGATCGCGAGCTGAACTGTCGATTCGTGACGCGACTCTCAAGTGTTCGTATCGCTCGCGCGTCAGCGTGCATGGCGGTATCGGCTCCCTTCCGGCGCGCGCGGATCGGCCCGTCTCCATCGAAGCGTGCGTGACGGAACGCGAACCCCGTCACGCGGGGCATTGTCTGCTTGCGTAGCCGCGATGCTCACGATTCGTGACGAGCCGTATCCGACCGATGACGAGTCGCTCGGTACGATCACGCTTGCTCGGCCGTGCGCCGAATTGCGCGAAGCATCACGTGGCGAATGAGCCCGGTGCCGGGACGATTCCGGCCCAATAGGGAAGGAACGGGCGACGCGTCGCGCCGTCCGCGCCGAGCACGCGCGCCTCCGTCGCAGCTCGCATCGTTCGCCATCGATGGTGCGCACGCCAAAGTCCCACACGCCGCGCGCGGTGCCCGGCTGCGGCGGACGCCTGCGGAACGCTTCCGCCGACGCTGCACGAGCGCGCGAATGCCACGACGTCCATGGAGCAGCGCCGCGGGCAACAGTCGCAGCAGGAAGAGCACGCGAATGAGCGCGCCGCCGGAGAAGTCCGTTGCTGCGATCGCGGCATAGGCGCGCGCCTGCGTCGCCCGCACGCGAATGGAGTGTCGCTCGACGACGTCGAAGCGCCCAATGAGTCGTCGATCAACATGCTATACGCGCGGCAACTCCACGATGAACACCGACCCGCGCCCTGGCTCGCTCTCGGCACGCAACTCACCACCCATGCCGCGCGTGAGCTCTCGGCTGATCGCGAGGCCGAGTCCTGTGCCTTCGGCGGTGCGTGTGAGCGCCGGTTCGAGTTGCACAAATGGCTCGAAGATGGACGCGAGCTGCTCCTTCGCGATGCCGACACCTGTGTCGCGTACACGAATGAGCACGTGGCCGTCGTCGGCATCCGCCGTGAGCGTAATGCGTCCACCGGGGCGCGTGAACTTCACGGCGTTGCCCAGGAGGTTGATCAACACCTGCTCGAGCTTCTCGCGATCGGCCGTCACGCGCAACGCGCCGTCGGGCTCGACGTACTCGTACTCGAGCGATCGCGCGCGGGCCTGCGGCTCGATCACACCCTCCATGCGCTCCAGCACGTCGACGACGCGGAGCGGCTGCAGCTGGTAGCGCGTGTGCCCGGCCTCGATCCGACTGAAGTTGAGGATGTCGGTGATGATCTCCAGCAGGTGCTGCTGGTTCTGCTTGATGCGCAGGAGGTCGCGACGCTGGTCTTCGGAGATCGGACCGCGCACGCCCATCAGCAGCAGTTCGGCATAGCCGGCAATGGCATTGAGCGGCGTGCGCAGCTCGTGACTCATCGTCGCGAGGAAGTCGCTCTTCGTGCGATTCGCCGCCTGCGCATCGGCATAGAGTCGGGCGTTCTCGATCGCCGTCGCCGCGCGCGTCGCGATCTGTTCCACCGCCACCTGTTCCGTCGGACCATAGACCCGTCCGGAATCGGAATACACCAGCGCGAGCGCGCCGAACACCTGACCGCGTGAGCTCATCGGCACGCAGAGGTACGAGCGCGGCCCAAGGTGCGCCATCATCGCCGCCTGCTCCTTCGAGCGAGCGTAGCGCACGATCTCCTCCGGGTCGATGCGCGGATTGATCTGCGCGACACCCGTGCGCACCACGTACGGCGGCCCCGAATCCTCGGCTCGATATGGATACTTCTTCCACAGATCCCGGAGCACGACTTCCTTCTCCGGATCCACGTGCGTACTCGAGACGCGACGGAGCTCGCCCGACGCATCCACGAGATCGATGCTGCAATAGTCGGCCAGCGTGGGCACGAGCATGCGCGTCACGGCGGCGAGATTCCACTCGTAGTCGAGCGAGACACCGAGCACGCCGAGCGCATTCTCGACGGCCTGGTGCCGCTCACGCGCGAGGTGCTCCTCCTGAATGTCGTCGAGGACTCCCACCCACTCGGTGATCTGGCCGTTCTCGCGCAGCGGCACTGCACGCGCCCGATACCAGAGATAGCTGCCATCGCGGCCGAGGATTCGGTACTCCGCCGTGTACGGCCGCTCTTCCTCCACCGCGTTGCCCCACTGGGCGGACACCCGCGTACGATCGTCGGGATGGATCGCATCCAGCCATCCGGTGCCGTGCAGCTCTGCCGTCGACTGTCCGGTGAGCTCGCGCCACACCGGCATCTCGTTGACGGCTCCGCCCGAGTCGGCATTCCAGACGAGCACAGTGCTCGCTTCGACGAGCGCGCGGTATCGCTCCTCGGTGCGCCGACGGTCAGCCTCCGCGCGCTGCTTGACCGTGGCGTCGTGTGCGAACATCGACACGCCGCCATCTGCCGTGGGCACGACGCGCATCTGGAGCCAGAAGTCGGCATCGGGATGACGTGCCTCGTACTCGACGACGCGCTGCTCGGCCTGCGCGCGACGACTCTCCGTCTCGAACGGGGTGCCGATCCAGGCGGGCACCGTGTCCCACAGCACGCGTCGCTTGGTGCGTCGCGCCTTGACGCCCAACCTGTCGAGCAGCGTGATGCCAGCCTTGTTGTAGAAGCGCAGCCGCCATTTCGCGTCGAACACGAGCATGGCGTCGATCATCCCGTCGGTCGCCTGCGCCACTCGACGCCGCGCGCGGCGCAACGTATCGACGGTATAGCCGAGCGTCGCCGAGACGCCGAGGTAGTTCACGATGGAGAAGACTTCGATCACGCTACCACCACGGTGTGGGCTCGGCGACGTGAGCACGAAGTCCCGTAACACCACGGCGATGATGGATGCGAGGACCACAGGACCGAATCCGCCACGCCAGGCGATCACGACGCTCAGGACCCAGAACAACAGGCCATGCAATCCGCCGAAGGTATCGCGCATCAGCCAGGCGATCGCCACCGCTGCGAGTGCAATCGCGACCGCTTCCATATAGCGTCGCAGTGCACTCGACGAGTGCACCGGAACCGATTTCAGTTTGCCCGATGAACGACGTGGATCCAGCATCAGCGCCAACTCCGGCTCAGCTCATTTGTCGCGATCACCATGATGTACGCCAACCCCCCGCTCCGCTATCGCCTATTGCACCGCCAATGGATCGTAGATGTAGGTGCGCCCCTGAAGTTCGTCGAACAGGTAGGCTGTCCGTCCGGGCGCCTGCGCGAGCAACCGAGCGTTCTCGACCTCGCCGCGATCGTAGACGACCCAGATGCGCTCCGCCGCCAGGTTCGCCACGTTGCGGACAAATGCCGTGTGCGCATCGTGCATCGGCGAATAGCGCACGAACACGACCGCCCGCCGATCATGAATCGTTTCGAGCAACGCGTAGAACCGACGCAGCTTTCGCTGATCATCCGTGTGCTGTGCGCGCATCAGCTTCACCGCACCCAATCCCGCCACGCCGAGCACGAGCGCGCCCATGACGATCGCGCGCGACCAACGCGGTGCTCGCCAGTCGAACGTCGGCGACTTCGTCGTACCACGCGGACGCCCCGCCTGCGACGCCGCCCACGCCATTCCCGCCGCCGTCAGATACGCCCACGCGGGAATGCTTTCATAGTAGTAGAGCGTCCACTGCGGCGGCGTCGCATAGAGGAGATAGGCCAGCAGGAGTACCACCGCACTGCCGACGGCAAACGCGGTCGCACCGCTGAGCGTCAACAAGCCCAGCAGTGCGAAGATTCCCAGGACGCCGCTCGTCACCCCCCAAATGCTGACCGACAGGTACCTCGCCCGGACGACCAACGTACGAGGCAGCGTTGACGGAAAGTGATCCACGTGCACCGAGCTGTACGCCTCATTGAGCTTCGCAAGATCCGGCGTGATGCTGTGCGTCGGCGGAGTCGTCACCATCCCGAAACCGGGAACGTCGTATGGCATGTACATCCGCGTATAGAGCGTCTGTGGTGTCAGCCGCCAATCGCCAGTCGCATGGACACTCCAGATCGGCAGGATGGAAAGGACCGCAACGCCCATCGCGAACGCGTACGCGAGATCGCGCCACCGCCGCCCCGATACGACATCGCGCAGCACGACGACCGCGATGGGAATTGCATACGCCACGCCGGTGAGCGGCCGCGTGATCGCGCACCAGCCAGTGAAGAACGCCACCGCGAGCAGCCAACGCCGCGAGCGTGTGCTGCGCCACTGGAGCAACGCGTACCAGCCCGCCAGCCAGCACGCCGTCGTCGTCGCCTCGGAGTAATACGACGCGCCGAAGTACAGCGTGATTGGCGATGACACCCACACAACCCACGCCAGGAATGCTACGGCACCGCTCGCCACTCGGCGCGCCAATACATAGAGCAGCGCTCCAGTGATGGACTGCAGCAGGAGCGGAACGAGTGGGGCCCATCCGATCAGGACGCCGAGCGACACCAACAGCGAATGGCCGGGAAAGTACTTCGACGCCAACGTCGGCTCGACCAGCACGTGGGGCTGCTCCCAGAACGCGGGAATCGGCGGCGAGGGCAGCGCCCATTTTCCGCGCGCAAAGATCTGCGCCTGCAGCAGGTACGCCATCTCGTCGTGCACGACAGGAATGGGATTCCACGCCGCCCACACGAACCACACCGCCACGAAGGTCGCGAGGAAGACGAACGCCACCATCGCACGCGAGTCCAATGCACGAGCGAGCGCGCCACGCTCATCCGTTGTCGGGTTTCCTGACAGCGAAGCCAGCAGGGCAACGACCAATATGGAGACGAACGTCAGCGTGAGCATCAGCAGAGATGTACGGCCGTGGCCTTGATGCTCGCCACCACCGATTCACCGGGAGCGAGACCCAGGGTGATCGCCGACTCCTGCGTCACGATCGCCACCAGCGTCGACGCGCCGAGTGCAATGGTAACCTGCGCGAGCACACCGTTGGGCGCGACCTCGAGTATGCGACCCTCGAGGACGTTGCGCGCTGAGCTCGGATTCGGATGCCGGCGCGCCAACACCACGTCTTCGCCGCGCACCACGGCGTGCCCCGCACCGCCCGGATGATCGCCGACGCCGATGAGCGTCAGGCCATCGCCGGAAAAAGTGAGCGTCGCGATGTCACCCTCGGACGCTCCTCGCGCGATGGTGCCGGAATACACGTTCTCCGCCCCGATGAAATCAGCGACCGCGCCCGACGCGGGCCTGCGGAAGATCGCGTCCGGCGTGCCCACTTGCGATAGCCGCCCATCGTCGAGCACCATCGCGAGATCGCCGAGTGTGCCCGCCTCGACGAAGTCGTGCGTGACGTGAAGCACCGTCATGCCGCGCTCACGCTGCAATCGGCGCAGCTCCGCGCGAACGCGCACACGTCGCCTGGGGTCGAGTGCAGCGAACGGCTCGTCGAGCAGGAGGATGTCCGGCGCAGGAGCGAGTGCGCGCGCGAGTGCGACGATCTGTCGCTCGCCTCCGCTCAGCGACGTCACCGAGCGTCCGCTGAGCCCCTTGGCTCCGAAGCGCTCGGCCATCTCATGCGCGGAGGCTGGATCGCGCGCACCGTAGGCGATGTTCTCTTCCACGGAGAGATGCGGAAAGAGATAACCATGCTGATAGACCATCCCGACACGTCGCCCCTCGGCGGGCAACGTGGTGACGTCGGCGCCGCGCAGCAGGACACGTCCGGACGTGACGGCGCGGATTCCGGCAATCGTCTCGAGGAGTGTCGTCTTGCCCGAACCGGCCGGACCGAGCACGATGCCCCACGCGCCCTTGGGGAGCGTGATGCTGACGTCGTGCAATGTGAAGCTGCCCGCACGCGACGCGAGCTTCTCGAGCGTGATCACGTCACGCGCTCGAGCGAGCCTGTGCTCGCGCGCAGCGAGCGGAGCACGAGCAGCGGAACGAGTGCCAGCAGCACGAGCACGGCAGCCACGGGAAGTGCGGCGTCGAGTCCGAACGCGGTAAAGCGATCGTAGCTCAACACGCTCGCGACTCTTGGATTGTAGGTGAGGATGACGATGGCGCCGAATTCGCTCACGGCACGCGCCCACATCACGATGGCCGCAGCGAACAATCCTCGACCCGCGAGAGGCAGCGTCACGCGCCGCGCCGCACGCCATGGTGAGTCGCCGAGTGTGCGAGCGACGTCCTCGTATCGTCTGTCGACGCGGGCGATGGATTCGCGCGCCGCGCTGACGTAGAGCGGCGCGGCGACGAACAGCATCGCGAGGCTGATGCCGAGCGGCGACCCCACGATGCCGAGTCCGATGCGCGCCATCGCCGCGCCGGCGGGACTGGCGCGACCAAACGCGAGCAGCAGTGCGATACCGGCGACAGGATGCGGAATGAGCAGCGGCAGCTCGACGACCGCGGCGACGAGCGATCCCGCGGGCATGCGATCGCGCGCGAGCAGGTACGCGAGTGGCGTTCCGAGCAGGATTGCCACGAGCGTCGCAGCGGTTGCCGTGAACGCCGTGAGCGAAAGCGCGGCCTGCAGCTCCGGATCGGCGACGAGTTGCCGAAGTCCCTCACCTCCACCGCGCATGACGAGCGCACCCACTGGCAATGCGAGGAGTGCGAGCAGGAGTATCGCGCCGCTCACCAGGCTGAAGGTCGCGAAGCGATGCGCGGGGCGAGCGATCACGGCGTGCCAGTGGCGCGCAGCGACGTGGGGACCGAATCGCCGACCATCGTCGGATGATCCAATACGTCGATGAACGCGCGACGAAGGATGCCCTTGCCGTCGTCGCCGAGCAGAAAGGCCACGAACCGCTGAGCGGCGCCCGGATGCGGCGCGGCCCTGGGGATGCTCAAGCCGTAGAGAATCGGCGCGCCAGGCCGCGTTACGGAATCGCGTCCGGTCCAGACACGCACGGATGCCTCGCCGTACGTCGACGCACGTCCGGAATCGCCGAGATCGATCTCGGGAGGAAGTTGGATGAACTTGAATTTCTGCGCGCGGGCGAGAGACTCGTAGTCGATGATGTAGTCGAGCTCACCAGCCGACAGCAGCGCTGCAAGTTCGGCGGCATTGCCCCTGAGTAGCCGCGGTGGCGTCTTTGCTTCGAGTCGTGCGGCGATGCCGGGCTCGCGATAGAACAGCTCGGCCAGCTTGTAGACGATCAGCGTGCGGTATCCCGCCGGCGCGAGCGCCGGATCGGTGCGGCCGAACAGGACGTCGGTGCGCAGTACGATCGACCGCCAGTTGTCCGGTGTGATCTCCGCCGCGTGCTTCGAGCGGTCGGTGTAGGCGATGACCATCCGGTTGCGCGCGAACGCGGCGTACCAGGAGGTCGCGCGGGGCATCAGCAGTTCGGGAAAGACTTCCTGATCGGCCAATGCGAGGACGTCGGGAATGCGGTGCAGTTCCGTGATGCGGCGAGCCAGTTCGAGCGACGCACCATGTTCCTCGGAGACGACGGCCCCCGTGCGCCGCACGAAGGTGTCGAGCGCCGCGCGCATCGGTCCCGCGAGGCTCGCGGCGGCGGAAACGACGACCGTGTCGCGGCCAGACACCCTTTTGACATCTGGCGAGGCCGAGCAGCCACCCAACAATAGAAGGCCGCAGAGAGTACGAAGGCGCATCAGGCGAATTTCGTGGCACCCGCAGGGGGGCGCCAGTCGCGGCGACCGAAACGTGCGAAACACGCCACGTCCCCACTCGTATATTGGGGAGTCTCTCTCAACCAGACATGACCGACCTCGCAATCGATATTCAGCACGTCGCGAAACGGTACGCGGAGCACGTCGCCGTTCGCGACCTGTCGCTCGCCGTACCGCGCGGATCCGTCTACGGCCTGCTGGGCCCGAATGGCGCCGGCAAGACGACGACCATTCGAATGATCCTCAACATCATCATCCCGGACAGCGGCTCCATCCAGCTGCTCGGCAAATCCAACCGCGATTCCGGCGTCACGGATCGCATCGGCTACCTCCCCGAAGAACGCGGCCTTTACAAGAAGATGCAGGTCCGCCGCGTGCTGAAATTCATTGCGGAGCTCAAGGGCGTCAACGGTGCCGAGGCGGAGAAGCGCATCGACCACTGGATGGAGCGCTTCGAGCTGAAGACCGAGGAAAAGGATTGGGGGTTGTCCAAGGTCGACGAACTGTCGCGCGGCATGCAGCAGAAGGTGCAGTTCATCGGTACGCTCATCCACGATCCGGAGCTCGTCATTCTCGACGAGCCATTCTCGGGGCTAGACCCGGTCAACGCCCAGGCGCTCAAGGACACCGTCCTCGAGCTCAAGGAGCGCGGGAAGACCGTGATCTTCAGCACGCACATGATGGACAACGCCGAGCGGCTCTGCGACTCGGTGTGCATCATCGCGCATGGCGACAAGGTGCTGGATGGCGCGGTCGCCGACGTGAAGCGCGAGCATTGCACTCGGGTGATCGCGTTGTCCGTCGCCGGCGAAGCGCGCGAGGCCATCGCTCCGATTCTCGCCGACCGGGCGCTCGTCGCTCGTTCCGACGACCAGAATCGCTATTACGAGATCGAGCTGGCACCCGGGGCCAACCCGCAGGTGTTGCTGCAGCGCGTCATCGCGACCGGCACACCGATTCAACGCTTCGAGCTGGTGCAGCCCTCGCTGCATCAGATCTTCCTCGAGAAAGTCGGCGCGAAAGGCGTCGAGGAGGGAATGAGTGGCCAGGGTTGATATGCGCAAGCTCGGCGTCGTGTTCCGGCGCGAGTACCTCGAGCGGGTGCGCTCGAAGTGGTTCCTCATCGGCACGTTGCTCGGGCCTGTCTTCGTCGCACTGGTCACGGTCGTGCCCACGTGGATGTCGGTGAGGCAGCGGCCAGGGGACGATCTCACCAACATCGTCATCCTCGACGCAACGGGCACTGGCCTCGGTGCGCGCATCTCGAGGACGCTCGGCGAAAAGTATCGCGCTGTTCCAGCGCCGAAGACGAAGACCCTCGAGCCGGAACGCCTCGCCGTCGCTGAAGACTCCGCGGTGAACGCCGTGGTGAGAAAGGAGATCAACGGGTTCCTCGTCCTCGACAGCAACACCGTCGCGAACAAGTATGTGCGGTACGTGGGCCGGAACGCCGGCTCCGTCAGCGACGTCGAAGGGCTGATGGGCAGCGTTCGCCAACAGGTGCTTGCACAGCGATTGGAGCACGAAGGACTCGATCCCGCGCGCGTCACTGCGCTCACCGGCGACCGGCTGGAAACCCGCAAGGAGCGCATCGGCGACAAGGGACGCGAGAAGGGCGGCGGGCTGGGGAATCTCGCCTTCGCGTACATCGTCGCGTTCCTGCTCTACTTCATGATCGTGTTGTATGGCCAGCAGATTTTGCGCGGTGTCATGGAGGAGAAGACGACGCGCGTGGCCGAGGTCGTGGTCTCGAGCGTCTCGACCGACACGCTGCTCGCCGGCAAGATACTCGGCGTCGGCCTCGTGGCGATCACCCAGGTGCTCGCGTGGGTGGGTCTGACCATCGGGATGTTGTTGTACCTGGCGCCGATTCTCTTCGACAAGATGACACCCGACGTGGGGGCGGCGACCGCCGCAGCGCGTAACCTGCCCACGGATGCGATTACCTCCGCCCTGCCGACGCTGGGTACGTCGATCATCATTCTCGCCTACTTCGTGCTCGGATTCATCTTCTATTCGGCGCTGTTCGCTGCAGTCGGCGCGATGGTGAGCAGCCAGGAAGATGTGCAGCAGGCGTCGATGCCGGTGATGTTGATGCTGGTCTCGTCGGTGATCTTCATGGGACCGATCCTCACCAACCCTGGCAGCCCGCTCGCGCGGATCATGTCGCTGATTCCGTTCTCGGCGCCGATCCTCATGCCACTGCGAATGTCGCTCATCGGCGTACCATGGTACGAGCTGGCGGGCTCGCTCGGCGGCGTCGTGCTCGCCTGCCTCGCGTCTATCTGGTTATCCGCGCGGATCTATCGCGTCGGCCTGCTCATGTACGGCAAGCGGCCGTCGTTCAAGGAATTGGCGCGATGGGTTCGGTACGCGAACTAGCGACGCCTGACTCGCATCATGTGGAAGTGAAAAACAAGAATCGCTCGTGGTGCTCAATCGGCGCGAGCGGCCTGGCCGGTGGCGTTGGTGTCTGCCTTCGTCTCGCTGAACCTCGACCGGCTGGCCGTGCTCGCTGGAGCACCGATCGCACGCTTCACGTCGTTCGCGACTCCCTCGATTTTCGTCTCGATCGCCGACTGGAACGCCTGCACTACCTGCGCGACGATTTCGTCCAGTACGTTCCCGAGTCTCGAGCTCGCGCCCTTCGTGGCCACCACGGTCGCCGTGGCCGCCTTCACGTCGGCGCGCGAGCCGCTGAGCAACACGCCCGCGCCTACCGCGACGGCCAGCGCCGGCCACGGGTTCTTCTTCACGATCTGCGTCACGTTCATCTTCTGCTCCAGTTCCTGGAGCGTCTCCGAGATGCGCGTGCGCGTCAACTCGATGTCCTTCCTGACGTCAGCTGTCGTTTCAGCCATTCCCCGTCCTCCTTGAGCGTCGCGACCGTGTCGTGCGGTGCGAGTGCGGATGGCGAGAGCGCCTTGCGCCCGCGCATGAGCAACCAGCCGGCGACCACACCGGCGATGAGTGCAAACAGCAGCGCGCCGAGCCAGTAGAGATCGCGCGGAAGCCACTGGTCGCCGATGAGGAGCACGAGGCCGGTGAACGCCGCAAGCACCCCGAGGACGATGAGCACGCCTCCGGTGGCGATGTACGCGGTGCCTCGCCCCGCCGCACCGGCGACCGCCCCGATCTCGATCCGCGCCAGCCGAACCTCGCCGCGTACGAGGTCGGCGCTCCCCTCCGCGAGATCGCGCAGGAGCACGCCGATTCCGCGCGGGCCGTCCGCTGGTGGCTGCACCGGCATGCTCCGCTACTGCCGGCGGAACGCCTTGCCCAGCAGATATCCCACGCCGACCGCAATCGCCAGCGAACGGCCGGGATGCTCCTTCACCTGGCGCTCGATGCCCGACTTGAAGCCATCGAGGTCGGCATCGCGAAGCCAGTCTGCCGCCCCCTGCATGCCTCCGGCAAGCTGGTTCGACGTCTGCCCCAGACGATTCTCCGAGGCGAGGGAAAACGAGCCGCCCGCCTCCCCACTCGTGGTCCCCGCGCCGCCGGCTGCCTGCTGGCGCAGCTTCTCCGCACCGGACTCCAGGGCGTCGGCGATCGTATTCTTGAAGTCACCTGCCTTTTCCCGCAGCGACGAGCCGGCGTCCGGCACTGGCTCATAGGCCGAGTGCGTCGCGCCCAGGCTCGCGCCGCTCGAGGGCTGGCTGCTGTGTGTCTCGCTGTCGTTGCGCTCCATGTGCGTCTCCACCGTTTGAGTCAGTACGGTGGAGAAATGCAGAGCCTATGCCGCCGGCGCGATCACACCGCGCAATGCTTTTCGAATGCTCCCACGAGATCCTTCGAGATCTCATCCGCCGAGCGACCTTCGATCTGGAAGCGCTCGAGCATGAAGGCGAGCTTGCCGTCCTTGAGCAGCGCGATCGACGGCGAGCTGGGCGCGTAGCCGGTGATGTAGCTCCGTGCCCGCTCTGTCGCCTCGATATCCTGCCCGGCGAATACCGTCGTCAGCTGATCGGGCTTGGCCGCATTCTGCAGCGCAGACGCCACCGCGGGCCGCGCATTGCGCGCCGCGCAACCGCACATCGAGTTCACCACCAGCAGCGTCGTGCCCTTCGTCTCCTTCAGCTTCGCGTCGACTTCCGCGGCCGTCCGCATCTCCTCCACGCCGAGACGCGTGAGTTCCTGTCGCATCGGTGTGATGAATCGCTCGTCGTACATCTGTTCTGCCTCTGTTGACTGTAGAAATGATGAGCCGCCCGACGGGCCGCTACTCGCGCACCAGCGCCAAGATCGCCGCCTGGGGAACCACCAGGTAGCGCTCGTTCTCGAACGTGATTTCGACGGACGCCTTGCGAAAGAAGAGCACGTAGTCGCCACGGCGCGCCTGCATTGGCACGAACCGCGTCTCACGCGCCGGCTCCTTCCACGGCTCTTCCCCCGCCGCCGCATCGAAGCTCGGCATGGGCTGCCCTGGTCCCGTCTCCATGATCGTGCCGCCCTGGACTGCCTGGCTGTCCACGGCCGTCGACGGCAGGTAAAGCCCTACATGTGTCCGTTCCTCACCCTCGTCGACCTTGACCAGCACGCGGTCACCGACGACGATGAGCTCCTTGTCGTTGCGAATCATGCCGGAATATATCCGGCAGCCGCCGGAAGGTGCCCGATCCAGCCGCCAAACGAGAACGTGATGACGGCTTGGCCGGTTGCTTCGTCTATATTCACAGCTAGTCCTTTCAAGTGATCGAGCGGCAGCGCGGCCCCGAGGATGTGGACCGCGCGCGCCATCGGCGTTACCCAACTCCCAGATGAAAGAGCAAGTTCTCGCCCGCATCGCCGATCGCAGCGCCACGGTAGGAGTCATTGGCCTCGGCTACGTGGGGCTGCCGCTCGCCGTCGAATTCGCGCGTGCAGGGTTCAAGGTCGTCGGCTTCGACGTTAGTGAGCGCGTGTGCGACCTCCTCAATTCCGGCAAGTCGCACATCCAGGACGTGCCAAGCGCCGAGGTTGCCGAGTTCGTGAAGAGTGGCCATTTCCACGCGACGACCATCGCCGCGGATCTCGCCCCCTGCGACGCCCTCTCCATTGCCGTCCCTACACCGCTCGGCAAGACGCACGATCCGGACATGAGCTACGTCCAGGCCGCGTCGCAGACCGTCGCCGAAGTCGCGCATCCGGGGCTGCTCGTCGTCCTCGAGAGCACGACGTATCCGGGCACCACGCGCGAAGTGGTGATGCCGCTGCTCACCGCGGCCGGCTACACCGTGGGCGAAGACATCTTCATCGCCTTCAGCCCCGAGCGCGTGGATCCGGGCAATCCGGTCTACAACACGCGCAACACTCCGAAAGTCGTCGGCGGCATCACGCCCGCCTGCACCGAGCTCGCGACCGCGCTCTACCAGTCGTGCATCGAGACGATCGTCCCGGTCAGTTCCACGGAGACGGCGGAGCTGGTCAAGCTGCTCGAGAACACGTTCCGTTCCGTCAACATCGCGATGGCCAACGAGATGGCCATCGTCTGCGACAAGCTCGGCGTGAACGTGTGGGAAGTCATCGATGCCGCCGCGACCAAGCCGTTCGGCTTCATGAAGTTCACGCCGGGCCCCGGCATCGGCGGACACTGCATTCCGCTCGATCCGCACTACCTCGCGTGGAAGATGCGTTCGCTCAACTACAAGACGCGATTCATCGAGCTCGCCGGTGAAGTGAACACCGCGATGCCGCAATTCGTCGTGGACAAGATCGCGCAGGCGCTCAACGCCGTCCGCAAGCCGGTCAACGGCAGCGACGTCCTCATCCTCGGCGTCGCCTACAAGCGCGACATCAACGACGTCCGCGAAAGCCCAGCACTCGACGTCATCAAGCTGCTCGAGGCGCAGGGCGCGACTGTCACGTACCACGATCCGTACGTCCCCACCGTGCGCGACGACGACGGCCACGGTGAGCCCGGCGACACGCCGCGCATCCGCCACAGCGTCGACCTCACGCCGGCCACGCTCTCCGCGGCCGATGTGGTGGTCATCGTCACCGACCACAAGTCGATCGACTATCAGCAGCTGGTGGATCACGCCGACCTCATCGTCGACTCGCGCAATGCCACGGCGAAGACGAAGCCGAGCCGCGCTCGCGTTATCGCCCTTTCGGGGACGTCGTCCGTATCGAGCCAGGCTGGGCTTCCGTCGGGCAAGCGCGAGAGCGCACACGCGATGGCATAGCTGTGGAAACTGCGGGACGGTTGCTGTAGACCCGTTGCAACAGTGGTGCACGTTGCACGATGTTCCAGATACGCAAGTCATTGCCCAGCAATGGCTTGCGTATCTATTTCCATGGCCTTCCGCTTGCTGGATACGCCAGTGACTGATCTGGGAGGCGAGCGTCTCTAGTACGCGCTCATGAGACGCCGCGCCAACCCGTTCATTCCCCTTCCTACGATGCGAGTCGATCGCGTGTCGATATCGTCGCGAGCTCGGCTTGAATCGCTGTCTCGAAGCTGCGGAGTGAACGTTCCGTGATTGTGCTTGGCCTGTTCGGTGTCTTCGCCTTGGCCGCCATATGGGGCGGCTACCCGCTTGCGGTTCGCGCGCTTGGCGGACTGCGACGCAAGTGGGACGGCGATGGACTCGCCGCCACGCCAGCCGTGTCGGTCATCCTCGCGAGCAGCGACGATGCGGCTGCTATTCGTGCTCGCGTCGCCGACCTCCTGGCGACCACGTACCCGCCGCAACTGGTCGAGGTCATCGTGGGACTCGATAGCGCGCGTGGCAAGGCGACGGCCCAGGAGCTCCGCGACCTCGATCCGCGCGTGACGGTCGTCGCGGGCGATCCGGCCGGAGGGAAGGCGGCGAACCTGAATGCAGCGGTACGGCAGGCGAAAAATGAACTCCTCGTCTTCGCCGACACAGCACAGCGCTTTCACGAAGACGCTATTCCTGAGCTCGTCGCAGCATTCCAGAATCCATGCTTTGGGGCGGTCTCGGGCATGCTCGACCTGCCCGGCGCAGGCGGCTCGCGCAATCTGGCCGAGCACTACTGGAGGTACGAGCGGTGGCTGCGGCGGTGGGAGGCGAGGCTGTATTCGAGCGTCGGCGTCACGGGTGCCATCTATGCCATGCGGAGAACGCTATGGCAGCCGCTGCCTGCGGGCCTTATTCTGGACGACCTATTTCTGCCCATGCGTCTCGCGCTGGCCGGCTGGCGCGTGGGATTCACCGAGCGCGCGCAGGCGCATGACATCCGGCGCTTTGCGGCCGGTCAGGAGTATAAGCGGAAGGTCCGCACGCTCACCGGCGTCATCCAGGTCTGCGCCTGGCTGCCCGGCATCATGAATCCCGCGCGTAATCCGATCTGGCTTCAGTTCGTCTTTCACAAGCTTCTGCGGCTGGTCACTCCGTATCTTGCAGCGCTGGTCGCCGTGAGCGGAGTGTGGCTCGCCATCTCCGCCGTCGCCTCGAGTCCGTTCGGCATGACCGCGCTGTACGTCGCGGCCGCCGTGTTGTTGTTGCTCTGCCTCGTTCCCCACGTCCGGCGCGCGCTGCGCGCACAGATCACCTGGGGTCTCGCCATGCAGAGCTCCATCGTCGTCGCCACCGTGAACGGTGTGCGCGGGCGGTGGGATGTCTGGCAGTAGATCCATGACCAATCGGCGCATGATCTCCTCTTTCAATCGCAAAGGCATTCTGTGACCCACGCCGGCACGACCACGACCGAGCGACCGCTCGCCGGCCCGCTCGCGGTCGCACGAAGCTTCGTCGACTCCCTGCGCGCGGACCCGCGCGCCGGTGCGAAGAGCCTGATGCCGGCGGCGATCACCACCATCGCCTTCGCCGTCCTCTTCTCCCAGCCCTTCGCGCTCCTCGTGCGCGACTGGTGGGAGCTGCCGGAAGCGGGACACGGCCTGTTGCTCGCGCCCGTCGCGGTGTGGCTCGCGTTCAAGTCCGGCCTCCGGAAAGACGCCAAGGGCAACATGTTGCTCGGCGCCATCATGATCGTGCTCGCGATTCTCATTCGCTACATGGCCAGCCTCGCCGCCGAACTGTTCACCATGCGCGCGTCGATGATCCTCGCGCTTGGCGGGCTCACCGTGTACCACTACGGCTTCAAGCAGCTGCTCCACTGGTGGATGCCCTTCCTGCTCGCCTGCCTGTCGATTCCGCTGCCTGGGCTGGTCACGCAGGCCCTGGCGCTACCACTCCAGTTCAAGGCGTCGCAGATGGGCGCGGCGCTCCTGTCGATGCGCGAAATTCCCGTGCGCCTCAGCGGAAACGTCATTCGCATCCCTGGCAACGAGCTGTTCGTCACGGAAGCCTGCAGCGGACTGCGCTCACTGACCGCACTGCTCAGTCTCGCGGTGCTCCTCGGCGGGCTTGTACTGCAGAAGCCGATCACACGCATCCTGCTCGTCGCTCTCGCGATTCCCATCGCCGTGGTCATCAACGGCGTTCGCGTGTTCCTCACCGGGTTCCTGGTGTACTTCGTGGATCCGGCGCTGGGGAAGGGCTTCATGCACATTACCGAGGGCTGGCTGCTGTTCCTCGTCTCGCTGGCGAGCATGGGAGTGGTGGCGTGGCTGGGGTCCATGGCGGAGAACCGTTTCACGCGCAAGCCTCCGCTCGCGCAGGGCTACGCTGCGGACGATGCTGACGAGGACGTCGTGTCAGAGGACGACGCAGCAGAGGACGAGGCAGCAGAGGACTACGCTTCCGAGGGTGTCGACCGTGGATAAGCTCGTGATCAACAAATACCTGCCGGGCGTTCTCCTCGTCCTGGGGTGCCTGATGCTCTTCTCGACGCGCTCGCAGAAGAAGGTGCCGCTCGTCGGCTCCCTGCAGACCGTGCTTCCGGAGTGGACTGGCTACACGGTGCAGGCGCAGACGGTCTCACCGGAGGAGCAGAAGGTCGCCGGCATGTCGGACTACGTGGCTCGCATGTATCTGAAGGACTCGACCATCGCGTTCACCACGTACGTCGGCTACTACGATCGCCAGACGCAGGGCAAGACGATGCACTCGCCCCGCAATTGCCTACCCGGTGCGGGCTGGGAGATTCTCCGCGCCGAGTCGGGCACAGTCACCGCGGCAGGTGCGTCGCACATCGTGAACAAGTACCAGCTCAAGAACGGTGCGACACAGGCGCTCGTCCTCTACTGGTATCAGGGCCGCGGACGCGTCGTGGCCAACGAATACGCGGTGAAGTGGAACCTGCTTCGCGACGCGGCACTCAAGGGCCACACCGAGGAAGCGCTCGTCCGCATCGTCGTCTTTGTGCCGCATGCCGCCCAGCTCAACGAGGCCGCGTTGGAACGCGCCTTCGCCGACGCCGAGAAGCTCGGACAGGAGGTGGGTGCGAAGCTGCTGACGGACGTGTCGCGCGTGTTGCCGACGGGAACGGAAGCAGCCGTTACGACGGCGTCAGGCGCTTCGGCCGGACTGGCGCTGGCGTCGGCGGCGCGGTAACGCCCACCGGCTGCATCGATGGGGCGCAGCGCTCCACGATGAGGTCCAACATCTTCTTCGCCTGCAACGTACGATCGAACCGGCCATCTCGGCCGATCGGCTGCGGATGCTCGCCCTTCACGAACTGGGCGTAACGGTGACGAAGCACCTGTGTGATGCCGTCGACGTCCGTGTGGTCGATGACATCCGCTTCGGAGTCCTTCAATAGTCGGCCGGTCGCGCTTTCCGTCGTCGAAAGCACGAGCATCCATGCCTCGAAGCGGACGTACTCGAAGATCTTCGCGGGGACGGCGAAGTCGCTGTCCTGCGGAAGGCTGAGCAGCATGGTCGCACCGGCGAGGAACTCGAGTGATTCCTTGCGCGGTACCAGGCCGCTGACGCGCACGTAGTCGCGAATCCCTTCCTCTTCGGCGATCAGGAGCGTCGGCGTGCCGGCGTAGCGGTACACCTGCCCCACGAACTCGATGAGGAATTGCTGCGGGGTGAGGTTGAGCTCCGTGATCAGGCGCTTGGCGGCCTTGAAGCAGCTTCGCGGATCGCGGTCGAGGTAGATCGAGCCGGCGAAGCGCAGGCGGAAGCGAGTGTCGCGCCGAGTGGCCGGCAGGGGATCGTTGTCGCTGCCGTTGCGCACCACTTCGAACTTGTCATAGTGCTGCGGATACGCGCCGCGCATGGCGTCGCAGCTCGCGTCCGTGTTCATCGTGACGAGCTTCGCGTTGGCCATCACGCGGCTCTCGTAGTGTGACGCGAGTCGCAGCCACATCGGGCTCGCGAGGGCCTCCTGCACGCGTTGCACGAGGCTCCACGGATCGCGCATGTCCACCACGTGCGGGAGGCCCGTCTTCTTTGCCGTCAGGCGACCGCCTTCGTGCGCCATGTGCGGAGGGCCCGAGCTCACGACGGCCACGTATTGTTCCGTCTGGGCAAGTCGGGTTGCCAGCTTCGCCGCAGCATGCGCCCAGTTCGCGCCGCGCGAGACGTCGACCCACGCGAGATAGGCGCGGAGGTTGGTGCGCCATCCTGTCTGCCTGCGGATTTCTGGCTGCGAGAGCGCAAGCGCCTTGGCGGGAGGCTTCAGGTTGCCGATGATGCGCTTGATGGGGCGCCACACAAATCGCTGGACGCGGGCGATGTACGGCTCGCGATCCGGCACGGAGAAGACCCGCATTCCTGGCGGGAGTCGATTGAGGCGAGCGCTATCCAGACCCGCGACGTTAGTAAAGTCGCGCGCGATGACGTCCACAACCCAGCCACGCTCCGCGAAATGCACCCCCATCTGCTGCCAGCGGAGTCCTCCGACAGCGGGATCGGGGGGAAAGCTGTAGGAGATGAGCAGGATGCGCGGAGCGTCAGGCAGCGGAGCCGTCGGAGACTCATAGTACAGCGCTCCGCGCGCCGCGTCGGGCAGCGGGCGAGCGCTGGCCTGCACGGTGGAATCCGTCATGACGCTGCCGGTGCCACTCGGCGCGATCCTAGTGCCCACATGGGGGGCACTCTAGCCCCTGATCCACCAAGTTCGCGGATCGGCGCGGGTCGGTTACAGCCTTAGCCGGACGCAATGTGTCGGACTGCCTGCGAAAACGTAAACGGAAGGAAACGAGCCGCGCGATATCGCTTCGGTCGCATGAAATGGATGTTCCGCCAATTCACCCAGCAATTTCGGGCCGTTTGCTGGGACCTGCAATAGAATTTTTTGATTTCGCGGCGAGAAAGATTGGGTCGTTCTGTCCCGCCGTGCTGTATAGACGACCAACCCCCGCCGACAGTAAAGGGGTAGCGCGTCACACGTGAATGCAGTGGCGGACCAAGCTCGTGATCCCTGTCACGCAGCGCTGGACACCGCCGTCACACTCGTGACCGCTTGGGGACGTATGTCGTCCTGCCAGTACCGGTGCCACTACGGGCAGACGACGTCGCTGCCCTGTGCACCCCTGCCGTTCCCGCCTGTCCGCGCCGAGCCCAGCTGCCGGCGCTCCAAGAAAATAGAAGGAGTCTCATGCGCATTCGACTGCGGAAGTTTCGTGTAGTCTTAGGTGTCGTCGTGCTCGCTTGCAGCGGTGGCGAGATCACGACTCCGATATCGCAGGGCAACAGCAACCAGAGCACGCCGGCCTCGATCATCATCACGCCGCCTTCGTCTCCTGACATCCTTGTCGGTTCGTCTGTTTCGCTGCCAATCGCGGTCAAAAACGCATCGGGCCTGGACATCAGTGGTCTCACGATCACGTGGAGCAGCTCCAGTTCATCGATCGCCAGCGTGACGCAGTCGGGCCTCGTCACCGGCATCAGCCTCGGCACCGCCATCATTAGTGGCTCCGCCGGCGGAAAGAGCGCATCGGTGACGATCAACGTGAAGTCGGTGGCGGCGTCTGGAGCGACCCGCGTCACCGTCGCTGTCCTCAATACGATCGTCATTGGCGATTCGACGATCGCCGCATCATCAGCGTTCGACGCGTCCGGCAACGTACTCAAGGGCCGCCCCGTCACGTGGCGTAGCCGCGATGCGTCCATCGTTCGCGTGTCGGCTTCCGGCGTCGTGACAGCGGCTGGCGTGGGGACGGCGGTCATCGAGGCCGACGTCGACGGCGTCACCGGTTCGGCGACCATCACCGTCTCGACGTCCGCCATCGCCGTCAGCGTCGTCCGCGTCACCATGGCGGATTCAATGGCGGTCATCGCCGGCAAGACCGTGCAAGCCAGCGCGGCCGTCATCGACAACTACGGCACCGTGATGCCCAACCAGTCGGTTACCTGGTCGAGCTCCAACCCGACCGTCGCGACCGTGTCGTCGACGGGTCTCATCACCTCCGCCAGCAACGGTACGGCGCTCATCACCGCCAGCGCGGCCGGCAAGAGTGGTTTCGCGCTGTTCATGGTCGCCATCCCGTCGGCCGCGCCAGTCGCGCTGGTCCAGGTGTCGGCGCAGCGCACGTCTCTCTATGCGAGCCTTCAGACACAGGCCATCGCAACCCTGAAGGACGCCGCCGGCAACACGTTGGGCGGTCGCGTCATCATCTGGAACTCGCCCTGCTCCGCCGTCGCGACGGTCAGCTCTTCCGGCAGTATCGCCGCGGTCGGACTCGGCTCCTGCACCATCACGGCAACGAGCGAAGGGATCGTCGGCTCCGTGACCATCCAGGTCGTCACCACGCCGCTCGCATCGCTCACCATCGCCACCACGGCGACGAACATTCCCGTCGGTGTCAACACGACGCTCACCGCTGTGCTGCGCGACTCCACCGGCAACTCCGTCGTTCGCGCGACCACGTGGACCTCCGCGACGCCGGCCGTCGCAACGATCTCGGCGGCCGGTCTCGTGACTGGTGTCGCCGCCGGATCTTCCGTGATCACCGCCGCCAGTGCCGGCTTCAGCGCGAGCGTCACGATCACCGTCGCCGCACCGCTCATTCCGGCCGTCGCGACTGTCACCGTCTCCGCGCCCTCGACCGTCGTCCAGCCGAATCAGGGCGTCCAGGTGACGGCCGTGACGAAGGACGCGGCAGGCAACGTCCTCACGGGCCGAGTGGTCAACTGGTCCAGCTCCAACCAGGCCGTCGCGTCGATCACGCCGCTCGGCTTCGTCAGCCCGCAGGGCCCCGGCTCGACGACGATCACCGCCGTCAGCGAAGGCAAAACGGCTAGCATCACGATCACCGTTCCGCCGGTGGCGACCGTCACCGTCGCAACGACGCAGACGACACTGCAGCCGACGCAGACGACGCAGGCCACCGCAACGTTGCTCGACGCGAGCAATGTTCCGGCGCTCGGCCGCACCGTCACGTGGGCGAGCTCCAACACGAATGTCGCGACCGTCTCCGCAACTGGATCGGTCACGGCGATCGCCGGTGGTTCGGCGACCATCAGCGCGACCAGCGAAGGCATCACCGGCACCAAGACGATCACCGTCCCGGCCGTTGCCACGGTGACGGTGACAGGCACCAACCTGTCGCCCGTTCCGCAGCAGACCACGCAGCTCACTGCAACGCTGCTCGACGCCTCCTCCAGCCCGGCGCTCAATCGCACGGTCGCCTGGACCAGCTCTTCGCCCTCGGTGGCGATGGTGTCGCCCGCCGGCCTCGTCACCGCTCTTACGGTCGGTACGGCCGTCATCTCGGCCACGAGCGAAACGAAGAGCGGCATCGTCACCATTACCGTGGTGCAGCCGACCGTATCGGCCATCACGATCTCCGGCAACAACACGTCGCTGCTCCTCAATCAGACATCGGCACTCACGGCGACGATCCTCGATTCGAACAACCGCCCGACGGCCGTGAGTCCTACCTGGACGTCGAGTGATGCTACGAAGGCCACCATCTCGCCGACCGGTGTGGTGACCGCGGTGGGCGCCGGCACGGGCACGAACGTCGTCTTCACGGCGCGCGTCGGCAACGTGACCGGGACCAAGGCGATCACGATCATCGGTCATGGCACAGAGACGCAGGCCATCATGCCGCAGGCGTTCATGAACACGGCGATGGTAGCGGCGCCGGCATCCGGCAGCCGAGTCATCAGCGTTGCCGCGGGTGGCAGCTTCCAGAGTGCCCTGAACAGCGCGCTGCCCGGCGACGTCATCGAGCTCGCGAATGGCGCGACGTTCACCGGCAGCTTCACGCTGCCGAACAAGAACACGACGAGCTCGCAGTGGATCACTGTCCGGCCGGCGAGCATGAGCGGTGTGCCGGCGGAAGGCAGCCGCATGACGCCGTCACAGGCAGCGGCGGCGCGGCTGCCCGTGATTCTCGCGAACAGCAACCAGGGCGCCATCGCGACGGACTTCGGCGCGCATCACTATCGCTTCGTCGCCCTCGAAGTGTCCGTCCCGGCGTCGATCGCGAACACCGGATTGATCCGGTTCGGCTCGTCCTACGAAGCGTCGATGGCGCAGATGCCGCACGACCTCGTGCTGGACCGCATGTACATCCACGGCACCGCCACCGGCAACAACCGCCGTTGCGTGTCGTTCAACAGCGCCTCGAGCGCCATCATCGACTCCTACGTCAGCGACTGCCACGAGCAGGGTGGCGACGCGCAGGCGGTTGCCGGCTGGAGCGGCCCGGGCCCGTTCAAGATCGTGAACAACTATCTCGAGGCCTCGGGCGAGAACGTCATGTTCGGCGGCGGCGACCCGCTCATCGGCGGCGTCATTCCCTCCGACATCGAGATTCGCCGCAACCACATCACGAAGCCGGTGAGCTGGTTTGGCGGGCCGTGGCTGGTCAAGAACCTCTTCGAGCTCAAGAACGCGCAGCGCGTCCTCGTCGAGGGCAACATCTTCGAGAACAATTGGGCGAACGGACAGACCGGTAGTGCCATCAACCTGAAGAGCGTGAACCAGGGTGGCTCGTGCCGGTGGTGCGTGACGCAGGACGTCACCTTCCGGTTCAACCTGATCAAGAACACGGGCGCTGGCTTCGTCCTGTCCGGCTATGATCCCCAGCCACTCGGTACGCCGGTGTCGATGAACCGCGTGACGATCACCGACAACGTCATCGGCGGCATCAACGTGGGCATCTTCACCGGCGACGGTCGCGGATTTCTCATCAACAACAATCCCGTCGACCTCGTGATCGCGCACAACACGGTGCTCGATCCCACGCTCACCGCGGTCACCTTTGGCGGGCCGACCAACGAGTCGCCTGTCCGCCTGGCGTTTCGCGACAACATCGTCGGCGCCGGAACGTACGCCGTAAACGCAAATGGAATGGGGGTGACAGCAGCCCTCGCGGCCTTCATGCCGACTGGAGGATTCTCCGGCAACGTGCTCACGCTGGGCCCCTCGGCCGCGCCGGCGTTCCCGACAGGGAACTACTTCTCGTCTTCGGTCAGTGGGGTGGGCCTGATGAATTACAGCGGCCTGGATTATCACCTCAGCAGTAGCAGCCCATTCAGGAACAAGGCCACTGATCTCACGCATCCGGGTGCGGACGTGGACGCGCTGAACGCCGCGATCGCCGGCGTCATCGTCCCCTGATCGCGGGCCGGTTACTTCACGTCGCTGCGGCCGAGCGTTTCGTAGAGAGCGCCTAGTCGAGGGAGAACGGTCGCAGCGCTGTACTCGGCGCGCGCGATGCGCTGGCCGGCGGCGCCAAGCCGTTGGCGGAGCTCGCGATCACGAAGCAGTGGGGCGAGCGCGGCGGCTAACGCGGCGGGATCCTGCGCGGGCACGAGCCGTCCGTTCACTCCCTCGCGCACCGCGTCGGGCACACCGCCCACGTTTGTGCCGACGACCGGCCGACCCGCCGCCATGGCTTCGACGATCGTGTTGGGAAAGCCTTCGCTCAGCGAGCAGAGCACCGAGACGTCGAAGATGCTGTGGAGGTTGGGCGGCGGCGTGCGCAGTCCGGCGAAGCGAACGATCGACTCGACGCCTTCCGCCACGGCAAGCGCTTCGAGCTCGGCGCGCAGCGGCCCCGATCCGATGAGCACGAGCAGCAGCGCCGGAAACTGCGGCTTGAGCAGCGCGATCGCCTTGATGAGCGTCGCGTGATCCTTGACCGGATGCAATCGCGCCACGATGCCGACGACCAGTGCGTCGCGCGACACGTCGAGCTCTCGGCGCAGCGCATCGACCGACTCGGGAGACGCCACGTCGAAGGCGTGATCATCGACGAAATTCGGAACCACGACGATGCGCTCCCGCGGCACGCGCTCGACGGTCGCGAGCGACTCGCCCACCTGCGTGCTGTTGCCGAGCACGCGACCCGCCAGCCGGTATGCGAGGCGATTGGTCACCTTGTGCGTGATCCGCATCGAGGTGCCCCAGCGCTTGCTGGCGATCAGTCCGCGCACTCCTGCGTAGCGGCCCCACATCATGCAGAAGAGATTCGCGTATCTATCGTGCGAATGGACGACGTCAACCTGCTCGTCCCTCAGGAAGCGAGCGAAGCGAAGTCCCTGCTGCACCATCCCGATCCCGTAGAGGCTGCGCAACCGGTAGATGTGAATCGGGATTCCGGCTGCTTCCAATCGGGGGCGCAGTGGGCCGTCTCCGAAGCACGCCATCGAGATCCTGAACTGCGCCGGGTCGAGGCTCTCGGCGAGCCGGACGGCGTTCAGCTCCGTGCCGCCCACTCCCAGCGTATCGATGAAGTAGACGATACGAAGTGGACGAACGGGAACTGCTCGGTCGGATGACGGTGGCATCGCCGAAAGTACGCCCAGTCATACATGTGTGGAAGTGAGGACGGGCGCGTAACTTTCATCGATGTCATTCGCCTTCGCCTCCGTATGAAGATCCTCTGGGTCAACCAGTACTTTCTGCATCCCACCGAGCGCGGCGGGCAGATCCGCTCGATGGGAATCCTCAAGCCGCTCCATCGCCGGCACGAGGTGCACTACGCAGCGTTGGCCGATCCGTCGTCGTCCGAAGGCGCGGACATGGCGCACACGTTCTCGACCAAATCGTACGCCATACCGCATCCGGTCGTGTCCCGACGTTCACCGGCCTTTGCGCTGCAGGTCGCGCGTCACCTGGCGTTCTCCGACCTGCCGCTGGCTGTCCAACGCTACGAGTCCGCGGCGCTGCGACAAAAGGTAGCCGAGCTGACAGCGCGCGAGCACTTCGACGCCATTGTTTGCGACTTTGCCGCGAGTGGCGTCAACATGCCGTCAGTCCGTGGTTCCGTGCTGTTCCAGCACAACGTGGAGACGACGATCTTCGAGCGACACGCCGAGCATGCGTCGACCCCGCTGCATCGGAAGTTCTACGAGCTGCAGGTTCGCCGCATGCGGGCGTACGAGGAAAAGGTGTGCAGGGAGAGCGCGCATGTGATCGCAGTGTCGCCCATCGACGCACAGCGGATGCGTGACATGTTCGGCATCACGCATGTATCGGACGTCGCCACCGGAGTGGACGTCGACTACTACCGCAATCCCGGAACGCACGAGATGACGACGGACTTCGTCTTCGTGGCGTCGATGGACTGGCTGCCGAACATCGATGGCATCCTTTGGTTCGCCGAGGAGATCTTGCCGCTGCTGCGGAGGCACAAGCCGGATTGCAGCGTGGCAATCGTGGGTCGTCGTCCGGATCCACGACTGCTCGCACTTGCGCAGTCGGATCCGTTGATCAACGTCACGGGCACGGTTGCCGACGTGCGGCCGTATCTGTGGAGCTCGCGTGTGTCGATCCTGCCGTTGCGCATCGGCGGGGGCACGCGGATGAAGGTCTATGAGGCGATGGCCGCGGGGCTGCCGATGGTGTCGACGACGGTGGGGATGGAAGGGCTGGCGTGTGTGCCGGACCGCGACATTCTCGTTGGGGATACACCGGAGTCATTCGCGCAGCATTGCATCGACTTGCTGGACAATCCGGCGAAGGGACGCGCGATTGCTGCGTCGGCGCTGCGGTTGGTCGAGGAGGAGTGTTCGTGGGAAGCAGTCTCCAAGCAGTTCGAGGACGTACTCACGAACGTATCGCGCTGAGCTGTCGTCCCGACAGAAGCGCGTAGCGCCACCGAGGGACCTGCTCTTTGTCGTGACGAGTGTCGTACGGCGTACGGCGCGCCGGGCGGAGTGACACGTGCCGCGGGCGGCGTAACGTGAGGCGGCGCCGAGACGATTCGTGCCCTCCCCTTCGACTGACGCGCGCACGCACTACCGCGTTGGCAGTAGTGCCGTCAGGTCAAACGCCGTAAGACATTCACGGTGTTGCCGTCGGGCACACACGAACTCGAAGGGCGCCGCGTCACGAATCGCAACACGCCTCACGCCGTACTCATCACGACGCGCCGTACGCCGTACGCCACGCCGCACGAGAATTCAGACGCGTTCGTGCGGCGATGCAGGCGAGCATGGTCGACCTACCAGGCGACTCCCTGATACGACGCATCCGAAGTCCGAGCTCCAAACGCCCTTACGAGATCAACGACAACCTGTCCGTCGCGCAACGTGGGCTGAATCGTACGAAACTCCGGCGTCCCATTCCCGATCACCACCACATCCCCAAACTCCACCACTTCCTGCACGCTGTTCTTCATCAGCGTCCAGATGTGCGGAATCTCGTTCTCGATGTACTCGCGATTCGCGCCGATCAGGTTTGCCCGCGATACATGTCCATCATAGATCGCCAGCTGCATTCCCTTTCCGATCAACCGCTCGACCAGCGTCACGATTGGCGACTCGCGGAGATCATCCGTGCCCGCCTTGAACGCGAGACCCAGTACGCCGATTTTCCGTGAGCCCGTCGCCCGCACCATGTCGAAGGCGCGCGTGATCTGCTTCTCGTTGCTCGACAGCGCCGCGGCCAGCACCGGGGTGTCGATGTCCAGCTGACGTGCCCGATACGACAGCGCACGCAGATCCTTCGGCAGGCACGATCCGCCGAACGCAAAGCCTGGCCGCAGATAGTACGGCGCAATGTTCAGCTTCGTGTCTTCGCAGAAAATCCGCATCACTTCATGCGAATCGACGTTCAGCGCCTTCGAGATGCTGCCGATCTCGTTCGCGAACGCGACCTTCAAGCCGTGGAAGCTGTTGCACGCATACTTGATCATCTCCGCGACGGCGAGCTTCGTCACGTGCACGGGTGCCTTGAGCCCCGCGTACAGCGATGCCACGGTCTTCGCGGTGTGCTCGTCCTCCGCGCCGATCACCGTGAACGGCGGATCGTCGAAGTCCTTGATCGACGTGCCCTCGCGCAGGAACTCGGGGTTCATCGACACGCCGAAGTCCACGCCGGCCTTCTTGCCCGAATACTCCTCGAGAATCGGCGTCACGATGTCCGCCGTCGTACCCGGCAGCACCGTGCTCCGGATGACGACGACGTGCCAGTCGGCCTTGTCCCTGAGCGCCGCACCGATCTCCGCCGATACGCGACGCACATAGGCGAGATCGAGCCCGCCATTCGCCTGGCTGGGCGTGCCGACGCACACGAGCGAGATCTGCGTCTGCGCCACGGCGCTCGCGACGTCGGTCGTCGCCGTCAGCTTCCCCGACGCGACCATCTCGGCGACCAGCTCGCCGATGCCGTTCTCCACGATCGTCGCGGTGCCTGCGTTGATCATGTCCACCTTGCTGCGACTGACGTCCACGCCCACGACCCTGTGGCCTTCACGCGCAAGACACGCCGCGCTCACACAGCCTACGTAGCCCAGACCGAATACACTGACGGAGTTCGACATTGCCTGAAAAAAAGGGGGGCGCCTACGCGGACATCGCGAAGGTAAGGGAGGCGGAACGGGACACGGAGGCGCGCAGATCTTCCCACGGCTCACCGTCGAACTGCATGCGCTGCCACATCTCGAGATTGATGAGCGACCAGAGCCGCTCCGAATGATTCGCCTCACCCGACACGTGACTCGCCACGAGACGCTTGAGCGACTCCTCGTCGAACAGCCCACGCGCACGCGCGCGATGGCCCAACACGAACTCGTCGAGCACATGGCGATACGGCCCGCGCAGCCACGCGGCGATCGGAACGGGGAATCCCATCTTTCGCCGACTCAGGATCTCCGGCGGCAGCACACCGGTCATGATGCGGCGCAGCACGTACTTCGTCGTCATGCCGCGAACCTTCATGCTCTCCGGCATCCGCGCGGCAAATTCCACGAGCTTGTGATCGAGGAACGGCACGCGACTCTCGATCGACGCCGCCATGCTCATCTGGTCCTGCTTCATCAATAGCTCGTGCAGATACGTCTTCGTGTCGACGTACAACAACTTGTTGAGCATCGTGTGCGCGTCGCTGCTCTCGTAGTACTGCTCCGCCGTCGCATACGGCGACAACAGGCTGAGCTTCTCGCGCATCGCGGGCGACCACAGGCCCTCCAACCGTTGCCGCGAGAACACGGCGAAGTTGTCCATGTACAGCGTCGTGATGTCGGCCGGCAGCGTGAGGAACGTGCGATTCAGCTTCTGCCGAATCTTCGACCCACGCGGCAGCGAGTCGATCGCACCGCGCACCAACGACCGGCCACCGTCGGGCACCATGCGCTCATACGCCGACCCGTACCGCATGTTGTACATCGTCACGCGATAACGGTTGTATCCGCCCAGCACCTCGTCGCTGCCTTCGCCGGTGAGCACGACCTTCACGTGCTCCGCGGCGAGCTTCGACACGAAGTACAGCGGAATGCTCGACGGATGCGCGATCGGCTCGTCCTCCTGCCAGATCATCTGCGGCAACGCATCCCAGAACTCCGCCGCCGACACGATCACCTCGCGATGTTCGGTGCCGAACTTCTTCGCCACCATTCGCGCATACACGAGCTCATTCGCGTCGCGCTCTTCGAATGCCACGGAAAATGTCCGCACCGGTTCGTCGATCAAGCTCGCCATCACCGCGGTAATCGCCGCCGAGTCGATGCCGCCGGAGAGGAACGTGCCCAGCGGCACGTCTGCCATCAGGCGCATCCGCACCGCCTCGCGGAACATCTCATCGTACTGCGCGATGACCTCGGCCTCGTCGCGCGTGTCCTCGCCCTCGTGCGCGAAGCTCAGGTCCCAGTACTTCTCGATCGTGATTACGCCATCGCGCCAGGTGAGCGTGTTGCCCGCCTCCAGCCGCTGGACACCGCGGAACATCGTGCCGGTGCCGAACGTCGAATGGCTCGACAGGTACTCGGGCAGCGACGCCTGGTCGAACGCGCCGGGAATGACGCCACTCGCGAGGATCGACTTGATCTCGGAGCCGAAATAGAGCGAGCCGTCCTCCGTCACCGCGTAGTACAGCGGCTTCACGCCGAAGCGGTCGCGCGCGATGAACAGCGTCTCCTTCTTCTGATCCCAGATCGCGAACGCGAACATGCCGCGCAAGTGCGTCGGCGTCTGCGAACCGTGCATCTCGTACAGCTTCAACACGCTCTCGGTATCGCAGTGCGTGTGATAGCGGTGGCCCTCGGCCTCCAGGCGGCGCGAGATCTCCGGATGGTTGTAGACCTCGCCGTTGTAGATGATCTGGATGGCACCGTCATCGCTCGCCATCGGCTGTTGGCCTGCCTCGGGATCGACGATGCTCAACCGGCGGTGACCCAGCCCGATTCGGCCCTGTACGAACACGCCGGCGCCATCAGGTCCGCGGTGCGTAATGACATCGCGCATGCGCTCGATCATCGAGCGCTCGACCTGAGCGCCCGAGCGGGAAGAGAGCGCTACTCCACAGATGCCGCACATTGTGACGACCTCGAATACCGTTTGAGTGCAACGCTACCTGGAACCTGCGACCTCTCCGACTCCACTCACTTCCCACCTGTCGCCCACACGCACCGCCTCGGCTGCATCGGTCGCGTGAAAGCTCAGCCCGACCACTCGCAGACGCGCATCGGCACCGAACAGCGCCACCGCGGTCACGTCGCCATCGGGTGCGCGCCGCCGCACCAGCGCTGCGTCGGCGTACATCTCCACCCCGCTCACGCGAACTGACCCTTCGGTACCGAAGAGGAAGACGTCGTGTCTATCAGGACGATTGACCACCACCGCCCGTCCCTTCCCGCCCTCGGTTGGGAGCTCCTCGACCGAGATGCCTTCGCCCTCAGGCAACGGGCAGAGTACCGTCACGAGGTCCCGGCGGCCCCGCCCACGGCTCGTCACACGGGCGTATGGGGCGCGCGCTCGGCTGCCGTACGACGGGGAGACCCAATCCTCGCCCCACTCGAGCGCATCCACATCCCCGGCCGCCGCGAAAAATAGCCGACTCCACCCCGCGGCGCACGGCGCGTCGATCCACGCGGTCGACGCTGTTACAGACGTCACTCGCGAGCCCAGCGCTGCGTGAAAATGTGCCGTCGACTCGTGCTCGCCGGCTGTGAGAATCGTGTCCACCACCAGCCAGTACTCCCCGCGCACGAAGTACACGCTGCGGCGATGCGTCGCCGGATCAGACAGCCGTTCGAATCCTCCGTGGCTCGCCACCAACCGATCCACGACTCCTCCCGTCCACCATGACGCCACCTTCGCGTCCGCTCGACTCGCCCACGAGAACGGCCCGTCGGACACCGATGCGGACTCGCCGTCGACCGTGACCGTATTGTGCGCCGCCGAGTGGCGAAAGTGATCCCGGTCCGCTGCGGATTCGGTGTAGGTGTACGTCCCCGGATCGACCAGAAACGGACAACCGCCCGCCGACACCTCGATCGACAGCGCGTCCGAATGCGCATGCCCGCAGTTCATTGCGCCCAAGGGACCGCAGTCGATCACAGCGTGCTTGGCATTCGCATCCCAGCCGTCGCGCATCACCGCATATCCGCCGGTGGCGAACAGCGTCGACGTATGCGCCGGCGGTGCCGCGCCGACATTCCCGTCGACGTCGCGAACTCCTGCGGGTCCCAGCAGCCACAGGACCTCCTCTGTGGCCGCACCAGCCACCGCCGCAAGCTCCGGCTTTCCGAGCACCACCGACGCCGTAGCGAGCGTCGAGCGAACGTCAGCAAAGGGACGAGCCTCCAGCACGACGAGACGACCGCCGTCATCGTCGCCGACGATGGGCATCGAACCGTCGGCACGCGTGAGGTCGGCGAGGTGTCCGGCCGCCAGCGCCAACCGCTCCCGCATCACCGCCGGCAGCGGCATGCTGTTTCGCTCGGCCAACAGCAGCGCGTGCAGGTAGATGTCCACCGTGTAGCGGTGGTAGTACGTGGCCTGCTCGAAGTACACGCCGTCGGCGTGCACCTGTCGCGGCAACTCGCGCTCGAGGATCTGCCAGCCGGTGCGACACCACTGCCTGGCGCGACGGAATTCCGGCAACAGGAGCCCGAGGTACAACAGGCCCAGTGCCTCTCCCGTGAGGTGCGTGTTCGGGCTGAAGTACGTCGAGAGATACCGCTCCAGATGACGGCCGTGGATGTAGAGGTACTTGAGCATCCGCTTCACGACAGCTGCCGTCAGCACCGGCGACTCCCTAAACAGCTCGAGTGCCCAGAGCCATGCGATCGCGCGGTATGAGACCTCGAGGCTGCTCGCCCAATTCACGCCGTCCTTGGGCGGATTGGCGTCCATCCACGACGCGAGATTCGTGGCGAAGCACTGCGCGTACTCCGGTCGTCTCGTCGCCTGAAAGGCGCGGCCGAGGATGAAGAAGTGCTGATGCCGGTTGATCTCCCAGATGACCTTGTGATCGCCGATCAGGTCGGCGTCCAGGTAGGGAATGCGGCTCCAGTGAATGCGCGGCGCGCGCTTGTTCGACACCGGATCGAAATGCCAGTCGATGGGCGAGCCGAACTCGAGTCCATCATGCCCGAGAAGGTCGAAGCGTCCGTCGACAACGGCATCGGCGGCAGCGACCAGCTGCCCCAGCTCATTCGACCACCGCTGGCCGCGCAACTCGGCCGCTGATGATCCGTCGCGCACGCCAGCGAAGAACTGTGGCGCCTGTCGTGTCGTGAAGTGTTCGCGAAGACCGTCATCGAGATCCGTCTGGCCCGCGATGGAATCGACGTCGAGCTGCTCGTGAAGCGTCTTGTCGCTCGGTTCGCCGATGGTGTTGGCGAAACGGCGCAGTTCCAGCTCCGCCGATATTGCCTGCGCGGCGCGCTCGCGCAGCTCGTCGATCGATCGTCCCTTGAGCTTCGCCAGGCGTCGCATGATCGCCTGAAGGCGCCAATCACCCACCGTGGTCATCGCCGCTCCGGCAGTGCGGCGGGCGTGGACTGTGGCGCGGCGACTCCATTTCTTCGCACGAGGCCGCGGTACAGCGTCTCCCACTCGACCGCGACCGCTTCCCACACGTAGCGCGTGAGGCAGACGTTGCGCGCGCGCGCCGCTACCGCGTGTGCGAGGCCGGACGTGCGGACGAGGGCGAGTGCATTGCGCGCAAGCGCCTCGTGATCGTCGCACGCGCTCATGAATCCCGTCTCGCCATCCGTGACGATGAACGGAATGCCACCGGCATTGGTCGTCACCACGGGCAGCCCGGACGCGAACGCCTCGATCACCGAATTCGGCATGTTGTCGATGTTCGGCGAATTCAGGTAGACGTCGGCCGCGTCGTAGAATTCACGCATGCGCTGTGGCGGGACCTTGCCCGCAAACTCCACATTTCTCAACCCGAGCTCGCGCGCCAGCGCTTCGAGCGAGGCACGCTCGCTCCCGTCGCCGACGACGGTGAGCACAGCGTCGGGCTCCTGCTGCTGGATGACCCCGAACGCCCGCAGCGTGCAGCCCACGTTGTACAACGGCTCGAGATTCCGATTGCTCAGGAAAGTGGGCCTCGTCACCGTGCGCTCCCGGTAGTCGAGGTTGTCCAGGTCGACAAAATTCAGGATCGACCGTGCATGCAGGCCGAACTGTGCGAACACTTCGACGAGATAGCCCGACGGTACCACGATCTCGTCGGCGAGACGCATCGTTCGCACCGCCAACGGCGACTTCGCGAGATGATCCGACGCCTCGCCACTGCGATAGTTCAGCACGATGCGCTTGCCGTACAGCCGCGCGACGAGCATCGCGGGCAGCGGCGCGAGCAGATACGACGTGTACGACGCCGAAAATGCGTGCACGACGTCGTACTTTCGAATTTGTGCGAGCAACGACAGCCCATAGGCGATGGACGTCGCGATCGTCCGGACGTACTTGATCCGCTGGAGCAGGCGCAGCGGGCCGGGCAGCCGCGGATTCACGGCGAGAAACTCGACCTCGATGCCCTCGAGCTCGCGCAGTCGGCGCAACAGCCGCGTGACCTGCACCGCCTGCCCCCCGAGGATGTCCATCGAGGGCCCGACGAGAACCACGCGGATGACCAGCGGGTCCGTCATGATGCCGTCGGCGCTTCCCTCAGCACACGCCGCGCGGCGATGAACAGCGCCACGCTGCGCGCCAGCGTCGAGATGGCCGTCGCCGTCGCCGTGCCGATCATCCCCATCGAGTACGTGAGGACGAGCGCGAGGATGATGTTCAACACGGCAGTCGCACCGATGATCTTCGTGGCGATCTGCTGGTGCGAGGTCATCGTGAACAGGTAGCCGAGCAACATGCCGACTACCGCCGCGATCAGTTGCGCGATGGCGAGCACGATGAGCACGGGGAACGCGGGCTCGAAGTCCGGCCCATAGATGAGGGCCAGCAACCAGCGACCCAACAGCAGCACACCGACGAACACCGGAATCGACGCGACGAGCGCGAGCATCACGATCTGCCGCGAGAGCTTGATGAGCGCGTCGATCTTGCCGCGTGCATACAGGTCCGCGATCATCGGCTGCGCGATGAGCATGATCGCCGTCGAGCCGAAGCCCACCAGCGTCGCCAGCTGGCTCGCTGCGCCATACAGGCCCACTTCAGCCTTGCCGAGGATCGTGCCGACGAACAGCAGGTCCGCCTGCGTCGACAGCACGAGCTGCGAAATCGAGATCGCCACGAAGTGCGAGCTCGTCTTGATCCACTCCATCGTGTGGTAGACCGGCGTCGCCTTCAGTGCTGCATCGGGCATCGCACGTCGCAGATACCACGCGGTGATGAACAGCGCGATGCCGGTGGCGAAGAATTGCACGGCCACCGCATCGGCGGCATCGAACGACGAGCCGAGCCACTTGGCCATCGTCAGCAGCCCGATGGCGAATAGCGCCGGACGGATCACGCCGAATGGCGCCTGTGACTGGCGTACGCGCTTCCATCCGAGCAGACACGCGGCGTGGAGCTGCACGATGGACGTCAGCGGAAACACCGCACACGCGGCAAGAAAGCAGAACTCCGTCTCGTGATCGAGCCTGTTCGTGGTGGCGATCACGATCACCGCGAGGAGGCTCACCGTGAGCGTCGTGCCGCCGACGATCTGCTGGCTGCGGCGCAGGAAGCCGCGGAGGCTCGCCCAGTCGCCTGTCGCCGTGTACGCACTGACATAGCGCACGGCGGCGTTCGAGAACTCGAGCGCACACAGGAGGCCGGCCACGTTCGACCAGCCGAGCACATACAAATACAGGCCGAATCCCTTCGGCCCGAGTGTGTTGGCCAGGATCTTCTGGGTGACGAGACCAAGCAACAGCCCCGTCGCGTTGATGGTCAGCCCCCAGAAGGCACCGTGCATCAACGTCGGATCAGCCTGCCCGGTCGAGCCGCCTTCACTGTCGCGAAAGAGGATCGACCGCAGCTTGTTCGAGACCCTCACTGCGCCGCCGAGACCGTCACACTGCGCGATCGCAGGGCCATCAACCAGAGGTCGAGAACCAGGATGCGCCACAGGAAGCCGCTGTGATCACGACGGCCAGCGACATGCTCCTTCACCAGCCGCTCGATGCTCTCGTGATCCACGTACTCGTACACCGGACGGTCCGTCCGCACCAGCGTATCGAGTCGATGACGCAGGTCCTTCTTCAACCACCCGAGCAGTGGCACGGCAAAGCCGCGCTTCGGCTGCGCAAACACAGAATCCGGCACCAGTCCCTTGATCGCTTCCCGCAGAATCCACTTCCCCGTGCCATCGCGTCGCTTGACGTTGCCCGGCAGCGCCACGGCAAACTCCACGAGCGGATGGTCCAGCAGCGGCACGCGGGCTTCGAGCGACACACGCATACTCGCTCGATCGACCTTGGTGAGAATGTCACCCGGAAGGTAACTCGCCAGGTCGACGAGCGTCATCTGCGTCAGGAAATCACGACCCTCGGCAGGATCGAACCACCGGTCGAGCAGCGTATCGAGCGAGTGCGTCGCCGCCACGTCACGCAGGGGACCACCTTCATTGATCGGCAGCGCCTGCGCGACGGTCGCCGCATAGCGGCCGCGACGACCGCGCGAGAGGTCGAGCAGCTTGTTGCGACCGTACGCCGAGTGGCCCATGCGCGTCGCGGCGGCACGCGCCAGCTGCCGCGCCACTCCCGTCGGCAACTCGCGCGCGCCTTCCATCTTCGCATAGCGCGTGTATCCGCCGAACAACTCGTCGCCGCCATCACCCGAGAGCGCCACGGTGACGTGCTGCCGTGCGAGGCGCGACACCAGCAGCGTCGGCAGCGCGGACGAATCACCGAACGGCTCATCGTACGTGTCGACGATCTCCTCGACGAGCGCGTCCGCATCGGGATGCACGATGAGCTCCGTATGCTTCGTGCCCAGGTCGCGCGCGACGCTGGCTGCATGCGGTGCCTCGTTGTACTCGCGCTCCTCGAAGCCGATCGAGAATGTCTCGACCTGTGTGTTCGAGAGCTTCGTCATCTGCGCGACGACCGTTGACGAATCGATCCCGCCCGAGAGGAAGGCGCCCAACCGCACGTCCGACTCGAGATGCGAGCCCACCGCGTCGGCGATCAGGCGACGCAACTCCTCCACCGCTTCGCGCTCGTCGGCGATCGGCGTCTCCGGACGAACTGGCGTCCAGTACTGCTGGATCTCCACGCCACGTGCGGCGTCCCACGTGAGTACATGGCCCGGCGGCAGCTTGCGAACACCCTTGTAGATACACGCCGGGTCCGGCACGTAACCCAGGGCGAGATACTCATGAATGGCGTCGACGTCGAGCGCGCGCGGGAACTGCGCCAGCGTCAGCAGCGACTTGAGCTCCGAGCAGAACGCGACGCCGTCTTCCGTCTCCCAGTAGTACAGCGGCTTGATGCCGAGTCGATCGCGCGCGATGAGCAGGCGGTCGATCTTGTCGTCCCAGATGGCGAACGCGAACATGCCGCGCAGGCGATTCACCATCGCCGGTCCATCCTCTTCGTATAGATGGACGAGCACCTCGGTGTCCGAGCGCGTCTTGTGATCGTGGCGCCCGCGCAGCTCCGCGCGAATGGCGTGGTGATTGTAGATCTCGCCGTTGAACACGACCGTCACCGTCGCATCTTCGTTCGAGATGGGCTGATGGCCGCCGGCGACGTCGATGACGCTCAGGCGACGCATGCCGAGCCCCACGCGGTCGCCCACATGGTGCCCTTCGTCGTCAGGACCGCGATGGCGAATTGCTCCGCACATTGCCGTCAACGTCGCTTCGGCACTCGCCGGGCTCCTCCGCCATCCAGCGTACCCCGCGATACCGCACACCTAGGCGCTTGCCTCCACGATACGTCCGATCTTCGCGGTCGCGGCGGGCGGAACGTACCGACCTCGCCCACGCTGCGGCTGGATACCCTCGGCATGTTCGATGAGTAGCTGCGTGGCTACGTGGATGAGCACGAGGTGCATGTACAGCGGAATCAGCTTGCCGTATGATCCCCAGATGGCGGCGACGAGAAATGCATATAGACCCACTTCCATGTTGAAGAGTTGCAGCGCAAGCGCGGGCGCAGCTGCTCCGAGCCTCTTCCGCGCCGCCCTCGCGTTCTTCAGGGTGATGACCATGATCGCCATGAAGAGGAGAAAGCCCGGGACGCCGGTCTCCGCCATGACGTTCAGATACGTCGAATGCGTATCGCGGGGTCCCCTGGCCGACGGGTTGAACTCAGGCCGCGCCGACATCACGTTGTGCGCTTCGGGATACGCACCCAGGCCGACGCCCGTGAGCGGGTTCTTCTCGATGATGGCGACCGCCACCTCCCAGATCGCGAGCCGCTGCTCGGATGAGCCCTGATCCTGTCGCGTCGCCAGGTCGACCGTCTCCGGATCGAGCAGCGCCACATCGTTCTTTCCGGCGTTCTTGATGGTGGAGAACCGTCGCCACACGCTGTCGGGCGCGATGAGGTAGACGAGCCCCGCTAGCACGAGCAGCGACACGATCGCCCGCATGTTCCGGAAATACTTCCGGCCACCGATCAGCCCGAAGGCGACCAGCGCGATGACAGCGCCACGCGATTGTGTCAGGATGATGATCAGCAGGAGTTGGGCGACGGCGAACTTCATCCCCAAGCGCACCCACCCGCGTTTCTCGACGGCCAGCATGCCGAGTGCCATCGACAGCTGAAGCAGGCAGAGCCCCGCCAGGTCGTTCGGGTTCGCGTAGATGTAGTTCCAGGCAGCGCGACCCTGCACATCTCCGTGATAGATGAAGTAGTTGAACATCGTCCCGCGAATCGGGAACATTCCCCAGAGAATGATCGACCCGACGGCGAATGCGCGGAAACGGGCGCGGGTGTTGATGACATTCGCCGCAACAAAGATGACGGCGCAGATCTTGGCGAATTCCGTGACGTCAGCGAGGACGGTATCCGGGTACGACGTCGTCAACACGCCGAGGTAGGCCCACGCCACCAGTGCGAGGGACAGCGCGGCGACGGCGGGCAGACGCAGCGATCGCTTCTCGAGGGATATCGTCAGCAGCGCAGCGCTCATGGACGCCGTGCCAATCTGGAACCGATACGAGATGATCGCCAGCGTGTACGCGCAGAACGCGGCGAACGCCGGCGTGAATTCGATTCCAAGAAACGGGTTGGAATCGAAGCCGAGCTTGGCCGCGGCAATCGCCCCTGCACGCTGCACGGCAGCGCCCGAAGGCTGAAGCGATCGGCGTTTGATGGCTGGCGCAGTCATCGCAACGGGCGGCGGTTCAATGGAGAGTGAAGGGCTGACGGGGAAGGACGACCCGGAGGCCGAATCGTCTCTATGATACCGTCGTGCTCCTCCGCTGCCACCTGAGGGAGACCGACGCCATCGCCGCACGCGTTCCGATCATGCCTGACCGTCGACGATCGGATGGGGCAAGGAACCGATGCCTGGACGGCGACGGTCCCTGATATTCGTTGGGAGCCCCCGTGAGAACAAGGGCTCCCATTCACCGGGTCATTTCCCGGGACCTGTCACGCGCCAGTCATGCAGGGGGGGCGACGCGAGGGCAGGCGATTTCTACACGATACCGGGCTAGAGAGCGCCCCTTCGAAAGATCATCACCGGCAGCGTCATCGTCATGATCCGGAGATCGTGCGCGAGGCTCTGCCGCTTCATGTATTCAAGGTCGAGCTTCACCTTGCGCCGCACATCCTCCTCACAGGCGTCGTACGCCTGGTTGATCTGTGCCCATCCCGTGATGCCCGGCTTGACGCGCTGGCGCATCGGATACTCGGGGATGTTGCGTCGCAAATCGGCGAAGATGGTCGGACGTTCAGGCCGCGGACCGACGATGTTCATGTCGCCGCGGATGACGTTGAACAGCTGCGGCAGCTCGTCGAGGCGCGTCTTGCGAAGCACCCGGCCGATGGGAGTGATGCGCGGATCCGCCTTCGCCGCCCACACCGCCCTGCCATCCGCCTCGGCGTCCACGCCCATCGTGCGGAACTTGAACATCATGAACGGCTTGCCGCCATGATCATAGCCGCGGTGATCGGTCGTGTGCGTCTCGCGATACCGGCGGTCCACACCGACGCGAACCTGTGAGTAGAACACCGGGCCTTTCGAGGTCAGCCGAATCGCCAAGGCGACCAGCGCGAACACCGGAGCGAGCACCACCGCAACCAGAACAGCGATCGCGACGTTGACGAAACGGCTCACCTTCTCGGAACGAGCCGCCGGCAGGACATCCTCGAATGCCGGCGGTGCTGCCTCAAGCTCCACGAACGCGACAGGCTGCATCTCGCGCGTAATATCGATGACACCGGAAGCATTCGGCCGCTCCGCGCGAGAACCCCGTCGGCGGAGTGAAGTTGGCTTGTCCAGCGCTGAAGAAACCGCTACCTGCATCCGAAAATCCTCCGTCTTACCGTCTAGAGCTGAACCCGTGCACAGACTCATGCGTTGCGTCTGACGCTGCATCCTATTGCAGTCCGCGTGCTCAAGAACGGCACGCTCGTCATTTGAGTCAAATGGTTGCGTAGCAACCACTTCAACCATTGTAACGACTGACATGCCACGCAGAGGCAAGCTCTTGCTGTTGCTTGCATACCACAAAAACCTGCAGCGCCGCAACACCCGCCCACCCCACTACCCACGCAAGTGACAAAAAAAGGGCGGCGGATCGAGTGCGATCCGCCGCTCCTCAGTCCTCACCCGCCCATTCCAATCAGGACGAGATCTGCGCCACCTGCTGGCTCGGCTCCAAACCCTCGGTGCCGTATCCAGCCACATAACCATAATACTCGTACTCGCCCTCCGACGGTGCGGCATTCAACACCGAGCCGATCACGTTGATCGGCAGGCGGTCGACCAGCAGCAGTTTCGCGGCCGCCATCCGGCGCTCCGTCTGCCCGATGCGGAGCACCACCAGCAGGCTCCCCGTCGCCGCCGCGATCGCGTATCCGTCGATGCCGGCCGCCAGCGGCGGCGTATCGAAGATCAGCACGTCGTAGCTCGCCCGAAGCTCAGCCACCAGTCTGCCGAGCGCCGGAGAGGTCAGCAGCTCAGGACTTCTCCGGCGCAGCGTGCCCGTCGGCACCAGCGAAAGATTGTCGTGACCCGTCGCGTGGATGATCGCGCGCTGGTCCACGTCGCCGGCCAGGAAGTCCGTGAGGCCAGCCGTCCGCGAAAGCCCGAACATCTCGTGCAACGCACCGCGGCGGGTATCGCCGTCCACGAGCAGCGTCCGGAATCCGGCATCCGCGAAGGACATCGCCAGGTTCGACGAGATGAATGACTTGCCGTCGCCCGGCGATGGGCTCGACACCGCCAGCGACACCTTCGCGCTGGGACCTCCGGCATTCATCACGTTCATCCGTAATGTTCGGAACGACTCCACCAGCTGCGAGATCTGCTCGGGGGACTGCTGCGCCATGCCACCCGTCGGCAGCACGGGCACCGTGCCACTGATCGAAAGGCCGAGATCCTTCGTCGCCTGCTCGGGATACCGAATCCGCTTGTCGATGCTGTCGAGCAGCAGCGCCAAGCCGATGGCCACCACGATTCCACCGACGATCGCCGTGGCAAGGATGCTGGGTTTCGTATTCTTCGTCGGCTTCTGCGGCGCAACGGCCGAGTCCATGATGTTGACGTCCGGCGACGCGCTGGCTTCTGACAGCTTCGCCTCGGCATATCGGCTCTTCAGCGTACCATAGAGCCCTTCCGCCACCGACACCGTGCGGCGCAGGCGCATCTCTTCGATGGTGCGCGCCGGAATCGACTGGAGGTCCTCGGAGGCGCTCGAGATCCGCTTGTCGAACTCGGATTCGCGATTCTTGAGCTGCGTGACGAGCGATGTCGCCTGGTCGGGAATCGTCTTCGTCTTCAACGTGGTCACGGCATCCGCCAGCTGCTTCACAGCGGGGTAGCTGTCCGTGTACACCTGGCGCGCCGCGGCGAGATCGGACTCCTGCTTGTCCAGCGCCATGAACGACGACCGCAACTCGGAGCCCGACGGTCCAGCCACGCTGGGCACGAATAGCATCGCGCGCAGCGGCAATGTGCCGGCCTTCGCGTCCGCGATCGTCCGCTCGAGCGCTTCACGGTCGCTCCTGAGGTTTTCGTACTCGATCTTCCGGTCGAAGAACGCCTTCATCGCGGCGGGGCGCGTGTCGAGCGTGCCCAGCGTGCCGGCCAAGGGCGAACCCTCTGATGGGAGCGTGATCGTGTGGATCTTGAAGCTCTCCAGCGCCGTCTCGGCATCCTTGAGCGCCGTCTCGGCGTACAGCAGCTGGCCTTCGAGGATGCGCGCGAACTCGGACACGTTCCGCTTCTTCAGCTCACCCGCCACCGAGACGTATTCCTTGGTGATGGCGTTGAGGGTCATCGCCGCGAGCTTGGGATCTTCGTCGGTGAGGGTCAGGCTCAGGAAGTTGCTGCGGCCCGGGAGCACTGCCGTCAGGCGAAGGTTGAGGTCCTGCGAGATTTCTCGCGGTTGCGCGACGCCGAATTTCACGTCGCGCCCCGCCGCCGCCTTCATCGCCTTTGCGTCGGGTTGCCAGCGCAGACCCATCGCACGGCCGATCGAGTCGCCGACGGCACCGCTGTCCGCCATCTGCGTGTCCTGAATGGACAGCTTCCAGCGCGCGGCACCCTTGTCCACCGCCAGCGTGTAGTCGCCGGGAATGTAGCGGTCCGAGATGGAGAAGTCCGTGAACAGCGGCGAATCATTCGCCTTGGCCGGCTTCACATAGAGGCCAAGCTTGCGCACGACAGCATCCGAGATGCGGTAGCTGCGCAGCAGGTCGACCCAAGCCGTGGGATTCAGGAGCTCGCGCGAGCGAATCGGACCGCCTGCTTCCTGCGGCGTCTGCGACGCGATCCACACCGTGGAGTGCACCTCGTATTCCGGCTTCACGAAGCGGATGGCGATGACGCCGCCGGCGGTGGCCATCAACACGATGGCGATGAACAGCCACTTGTAGCGCCGGATCGCCGCGAGCGGCCGCTCGAGTGCGGAGCGCGGCGGCGCGAGCGTGGGAGCATTGCCCCACCCCTCGACCGGCGGAAGTGCCGCTGGCGCCTCGGCGACCAGCTGCATCGATTTCACTTCATCTGCCATGACGGACGACCCCAAATGAGAAATGCAGATGCACTCCGTCAGCGGACGGAGCGCCAATCATGCCGCGGCTAGCGTGTATAGTAGCGAAGTGCGCTAAGCAGACCCACGATAGGCCCAACGATCTGCAGGACCTGCTGCCAATTGACACCACCCTTCGTCTGGTCCACGTAGAGCTCATCGCCCGCGCGAAGGTGCAACCGGTCAAGCGACAGTCCGTCGGCGAGTGCGGTACGCGTGTCCTGCGCGTTCCAGATCACTTCACCGCCACGACGGATGACCATGTTGTTCACGTCGGCGGTCGGGTTGGGACCGCCCGCCTTCATCACCATGTCGCTCAACAGGACATCGGCCGACGTGTAGTAGTAGTTCGGCATGCGCACCTGGCCCAGCACTGCCAGCCGAATCAGCGGAGTGGCGCGGACGGTCGAATCGCGCAGGTATTGCGCGAGGTGGTGTGTCAACCGGTCCGTCAGCTCCGAGCGCAGCACGCCCGTCAGCGGCATGTCGGCCATCTGCGGGATCGGGAGCATCCGCCCCGCGCGCACGATGATCGTGTCGTTGCCGGTGGCCCCCAGCAACTGCGTTGGACCGAGCAGCTTCATCACGATGCGGTCGCCGTCCTGAAAGTCGCCCTTGTCCAGGCGCGTCTTCAACAGCCAGGCCTCCGCCGTCCGATGCTGCGCCTCGGCCTTCCTCATCTCGGCCTCGAGCATCGGACGCGTCTCCATCTCCGAGCTCGCGCCGGGAAGACCCGACTGCGCCGCGGCGCGTGGCGCGACGGCCGTCAGACCGATGAGGGCGGCGCCAAACGAGCGGCGCCACAGTCCACTAGACATCTTCATGCACTCTATTTCGTCGTGAGCAAAGTGACGGAAAGGCCGCCACTGTTCGTTCTGGAAGAGGCTACAACGTCAGCACCCTGCATGCTACCATCAGCAAAGTTCGTGGCGATGGCGTTACCGCCTATCACTACAGCAGTTAGCTAATTGTTCGCTACATGTGGACGCGGTTGGTGCCACGACAGGCGTGAGCACGAGCAACACATATTGATGCGGCGACGCAACACATTGCTGCCCCGGCACACATACCATTCGTACGCAATGACCTAAGATACACGCGATCCACTCGCTGCTACGCCCGGAGCGGGTGGCAACACGACGTGACCGGCAGGACCGGCTCCGCGTCTGCAGTGTAGCAGCTATTTGACGAACCGCCGGTGAGAAAGGGCACATCGCGACGAGCCCTCCGCCGCCAATGATGCCGCTCCGAACCTTCACAGTGCTCTCAACGCGCAATACCCCGGTACGGGGTTCGCGATCCGCTTCTTTACCGATGTCTCTGGACTGGCGTCCTTTGCCGCGCCGGCCTTTCTCTCTGTCATCCCGTGAAGTCTGACATGTCGCTCGTCCGGATCGCCACCACCGCCCCCACCGCCCCGTCGGCGCGTCGCGTCGCGCCGCTGCTCGGCAGTCTCGCCGTTACCGCCCTGCTCATCACCGGCGTATCCGGCTGCGGCAGCACGACGCCGACGCCTGTGCCGCCCATCGACGTCGGCAGCATCCAGCTCAACACGAACGCCGTGCAACTCGAGAAGGGCTACCACCAGACGCTCACGGCAACCGTCCGGAACAAGCTCGGCACCACGGTGACCATTCCAGTCGTGTGGCGCAGCCTCAACGAGTCCATCGCCACCGTCGACGCGAATGGCCGCGTCTTCGCCGTCGACACGGGCGTCACCGGCGTCTACGCGACATCCCTCGGCGTCAATTCGGCAGCGAGCAACATCCGCGTGGTGTTCCAGGGTCCGTCCAAGATCGCCACCTCCGCTTTCACCGCCCCAAGCGCAATCTCGGCCGGCGGCACGCCCGATTCCCTGCGCGTGCTCGTCACCGACCGGCTGGGCAATCCCGTCACCAGTCCCACGCGCGTCGCCTTCGCCGTCACGGCGGGAGGCGGCACGGTCGCTCCGGCCATCGCGGTCACCAAGGCAAACGGCATCGCGTCCGCCGAATGGAAGCTCGGACCAGCATTCGGCCTCAACACCGTCACGGCCACCGTCCTCTGTGAAGACGACAAGCCGTGCAGCTTCGCGACCCCCAACGTCACGACGTTCTCCATCACCAGCTTCCCGGCGATCAGCGCCGTCGCGGGCGACGCCCAGACTGGGGTCATCCTCTCCGCGCTGCCGGTGAATCCGTCGGTGCTCGTCCTCGACTCACTGTCGAAGCCACGCGTCGGCGTTCCCGTGACCTTCACCCCCACCGGCGGCGGACGCGTGGCTGCGACGGTAGTTTCCACCGGCGCCGACGGCACTGCATCGCCTGGCGTGTGGACCCTCGGCGATGTCACGGGCGAACAGACGCTCATCGCGAAGGTCGGCCTGGCGACGACGACGCTGAAAGCCACCGGCACCGGGACGGCACTCCACTACATGCCGTCGGCGGTCGTCGCCGGAGCGTTCGTCACCTGCGGCCTGGCCACCGACGGAACGATCAGCTGCTTCGGCGAGCAGCCGAAAGTCGGTGACAGCACGCTGGTGAACAGGTTCAAGCCCACACCCACGAAGACGACCGCGAAGTTCACGTCGCTGGCCGCGGGCATGAGCTCGCCCAGTCACCTGTGCGCCGTGGCGCTCGACGCATCGATGTATTGCTGGGGCCAGAACTCCCTCACTGACACTGTCGTTTCGGCGAATGGCTTTCCCGCTATCATCTCCACGCAGTCGCCAAGAAAGGTCCAATCCACCGTCGGATTCACGCAGGCCGCGCCTGGCGGCGCGTTCAACTGCGCCATCGCCTCCGACGAGAACATCTACTGCTGGGGCGACAACTCGGCCGGCCAGCTGGGCGACAAGACGACCACGAACCATTACGCACCGACAGCGGTGAACGGCGGCTTCAAGTTCGCCGGCGTCTCCAGCGGTGCCATTCACGCATGCGGCGTCACCACCAACGGCATCGGGCTGTGCTGGGGCGGCAATGGGAACGGCCAGCTCGGCAACGGCACCACGACGAATGCGACGACGCCCACCGCGGTCAGCGGGCTTCTCAACTTCAAGTCTATCGGCGCAGGCGACAGCTTCAGCTGCGGCCTGACCACCACCGGCAAGGCGTACTGCTGGGGCAATCTCGGCACCGGCTCGCTGATCGTCTCCACGCCTCGCACGTACGCCACGGCACCCGACTTCACGTCGTTGTCCGTAGGCGGCTTTCATGTCTGCGGTCTGACGGCCGACGGATCGGCCTACTGCTGGGGCAACAACACGCAAGGCCAGCTCGGTGACAGTACGGTCGTCGAGCGCCCGGCGCCGACCGCCGTTCTCACCACGATGAAGTTCAAGTCCATCAGCGCAGGGTACGGACATACCTGCGGCGCCACGCTCGACGGATCGGTCGCCTGCTGGGGGCTGAACCGCGCAGGCGAGCTTGGCGACAGCACGACGGTCAACAGAACGCAGCCTCGCTTCATTGTGACCGGCGTCCAGCCGTAGCGGCCCGGCGTGCAGTAGACTTGCGTATCGTAGTGCGCTCCTGAGTCATTGCCGGCGCGGCGCCCCTCGCCGCGAGTCCGGCACGCTTGCTTCTCGTCTCGAGGTCTAATTCGGTGATGATGCGTCGCGTCCGCGGCCTGACTACGTGCAGCCTGCTGTTGCTGGGTTCCATTCCCGTCACGCTGGCTGCGCAGGAGGCGGTCACGATTGCGGGACACGTCTCCTCGGCCGCGATGCCGGTGCGAGGAGCGACGGTGCGGATCGACCAGCTCGATCTCGGCGCCATTACCGACGCGGAAGGACGATACAGCTTCATCGTGCCGTCCACGCGAGTGCGCGGACAGACCGTGACGCTCACCGCGAAGTACGTGCGGCTGCGCCCGCAGTCGACGGAGATCACGCTCGTTGGTGGATCGCTCGTGCGCGACTTCGAGATGGTGAGTGCCGATGGGGCTCCGCCCGTGCCCTCGGACCGCCCTCGCGTCACCGATCCTGCCCGCCCGTCGGACCCCGTCAGCATTCGGCCGACGCCGACGTCCTCGGTCAGCACGCGCACCGTCATCGCGCTCGACTCGCGCGCCACGGCAACCGCCTTTGCGCCTCGCGTCGACAGCACGGTGCTGCAGGACGTCGCCGGCCCGACCAATCTCGCGAGCGCACTCACCGGCCGCTTCGCCGGCGCTGAAGTGCTCAACAGCTCCGCGGTCGGAGGAACCAGCGCGCTGTTTGTCCGCGGCCCGCACACCATCGCCGGCGTCACACAGCCGCTGATCGTCGTCAACGGAATTCTCGTCGGCAACGACAACGTCACCAACCTGACGCAGCTATCGGGCGGCGGCGGCTTCGACTACGGCAGCGCCATCAACGATCTCAATCTCGACGACATCGCGTCGGTCGAACTGCTGCGCGGACCGATCGCTGCCCTGCGCTATGGTGGGCGTGCGTCGAACGGAGTGCTCGTCGTCACCACGAAGAATGGGCGGGGCCTCAACGGCTTCGTCGTCTCGGCCAATCAGCAGATCAGCAGCGCATCCGTGCTGCGCCAGGCGACCTATCAGGACACCTACGGTCAGGGACTGGGCGGCGCATTCTTCTTCTTCGACGGCAAGGGCGGCGGCGTGAACGACGCCGTCGACCAGAGCTGGGGGCCGATCATGGCCGGCCAGCCCGTTCCGCAGGCCAGTCTCGTCGAGGCGGGACGCGCCGAGGTGCGCCCCTTCCTGTCGAATCCGTCCAACATCAGCGGCTACTATGTGAGCAACAAGACGCTCACCACCAACGTCGCGGTGCAGGGTGGCAACGAGACGGGCCAGTTCCGCATCGGCGTCAACAACCGCAGTGCTGGTGGCGTCACGCCGGAGAGCCGCGTCACCACGCGCTCCGTGGTGCTCACTGCCGGTCTGCAGCCGAGCCCGCGCTTCGTCGTCAGTGGCGACCTGCAGCTCTACACCGATCGCGGCGAGGATCGTCCCGGCAGTGGCTTCGACGAGAGCAACAATGTCTCCGTCTTTTCGCACACGCCGAGACAGGTGGATGTGCTCGCGTACAAGACGAGGCTGCGCGACGCTGCACGCAAGCAGCTGAGCTGGAACTACGCCGGCCATAACAACCCGTACTTCGGCGTGCTCGAGAACGACAATCACGACGATCGCAGCCGCTGGATCGCGGGCGGCACGGCGTCGTATGCGCTGTCGAATACGCTGACGGCAACCGCACGCGTGGGCACCGATCATCTGAGCGACAAGCGGTTTCTCACCGTCGCTGGCGGATGGATGGGTGGTTTCCCCTACTACCTCGGCCGCGGCGACTTCTCCACCGGCGGCTTCCAGAACGACGACATTTCGGCATCGCACACGAATGCCGACGTGTTCCTTCGTGCCGCGCCGCGCGCCACGGGGTCCACGGCGTACGTGTTCACGATCGGCGCCGGTCGTCGCGCCGACGGTCTCACGTCGACGATTCTCGGCGCGGACAAACTGAGCGACACCACGACGCGGCTGCCGCTCAACTTCAACGGCAGCTCGAGCACGAACCTGCTGTTCGGCGGCATCGAAGCCTCGGTCCGCGATTACATCTCGCTCAGTGCGTCTGCGCGCGCCGAGTCGTCGACGTTGTCGGGATCCAGCTCGGCGACGGTGTATCCGGCGGTGCTCGCGAGCATCGATCTCATGCGAGCCGATTCGGGGAGTGCACGGGGGAAGGTCGAGTCGTTCGTCCTCCGCGGCGGATGGTCTCGCTCGGGCAATGACGCCACGGCGGAAGTGCTGCAGCGCCTTGGCCTGCCGTCATCGGCAGCGGGGACGACGCTCACACAGGTCGCGTCGCCCGAGATCACCATGGGATTCGAGGGTGGCACGACGATCCGGATGCTGCACGACCGCGTCGGCGTGGACGTGACGTATTACAACGAGCGCAGCCAGAACCTCGTGTTCGCGAGCGGGACGTCGTTCCTCAACACCGGCGAGCTGTCGAACAAGGGCATCGAAGCGAGCTTGCTGCTCACGCCGTTGCGCGCGGGTGGCCTCGAGTGGAGTGTCGGCGCGAACGTGGGCCGTAACGAGAATACCGTCGAAGCACTGACTGGCGGCGCGTCGTTCGTCGCGCTTGGCCCGTCCTCTGGCGGCGTCACCGTCGAGGCGCGCACGGGGAGCCCGCTGGGGGCCTTGGTGGGCCTGCGCTACCTGCGGGACGCGAGCGGTCAGCTGGTGCTGCGCAATGGAGCTCCACTGGCCGACAGCGCGGCGGGCGCGCGTGTGCTCGGCCAGAGCCTTCCGTCGTGGACGGGGGGGCTGTCGTCGTCGATCCGTCGTGGCGGCTTCGAGGTGAGTGTGTTGTTCGACACGCACCGTGGCGGCAACGTCTTCAGCGCGAGCAACAGGGCCGGTGCGATCAGTGGCAATCTTCTCGAGACCGTCGTGCGTCCAGACAGCGGGCTGTTGATCTCCGGCGTCGACATCGCCACAGGTCAGGCGAACGCGGTGCACGTGTCGACGGAGAACTATTACCACGCGTTGGGTGCCATCGGCGAGCGGTGGATCTACGACGCCAGCTTCGTGAAGCTGCGTGAGGCGCGGGTGAGCTTCTCCCTTCCGTTGCACTTCATTGCTCCGCTGCGCGCGCAGAGCGCGAGGTTCTCGATCGTGGGTCGGAACCTGGCGCTGTGGAGCGATGCGCCGAATATCGATCCCGAAACGGTGCTCAGTACGGCGACGTACCGGGGCGCCGAGATGGGGCAGCTGCCGACGGCGAGAAGTGTGGGGTTCCAGCTGTCGCTAACCCCCTGACGGGCATTGTATTAGCGCTTTTTTTGCGGTGGCAGGATACGTGGGAGTGGCGGATCGGCACGACAAATGTGCGGGATGGTTGCGACACTTCGGTGTGGCGGCCACCCGCTGGTTTTTTGTTATGATTCGCCTAACTCATTGGAAATACATGGTTTATGTACATGCATCTCTCGCTCGCTCTAGGGAATGGAAGATGCCCCGAAGAGCTGTTGGTAACCCAGTTCCCGTTTCTTCAAAATGACGAACACAACTAGCCGTACCCGGTATGCTGAAGTCCGTGACGAGCTGCGCGCGAAGCCCCGCGTGTGGCTCGTGACCGGTGCGGCCGGCTTCATCGGTTCGAACATCGTGCAGGAGTTGCTGGGTTTGAGGCAGCACGTGGTTGGGTTCGACAATTTTTCGACCGGCTACCGGGCCAATCTCGACGAGGCGGTTGCGGGCAATCCGGAGACGACGGGCAGTTTTCGTTTCATCGAAGGCGACATTCGCGATCTCGAGGCGACGCGTCAGGCGGCCGTGGGGGTCGACTATGTGATTCACCAGGCCGCGCTCGCGTCGGTTCCGCGGTCGATTGCCGACCCGGTGTCGAGCAGCCAGGTGAACGTCGAAGGATTTCTCAACGTGCTCATGGCGGCGCGTGATGCGTCGTCCACGCGGGTGGTATATGCGTCGTCGAGCTCCGTCTATGGTGACGCCACGACCATTCCGCAGGTTGAACACATCACCGGCCAGGTGCTGTCGCCGTACGCGGCCACCAAGGCGACGAACGAGCTGTACGCGGCGGTGTTTCAGCGCACGTATGGGCTTCAGACGATCGGCCTTCGGTACTTCAATGTGTTCGGTCGCCGGCAGGACCCGAACGGTGCGTATGCCGCGGTGATTCCGCGCTGGATCGCGAAGTTGCTGAAGGATACGCCGTGCGAGATCTTCGGCGACGGCGAGACCAGCCGCGACTTCTGCTACATCGCGAATGCCGTGCAGGCGAACATCCTCGCCGCGACCGTGCCGGATGCAGCGGCTACGTCGCAGGCGTACAACGTCGCCTGCGGTGAGGAGACGTCGCTCAATTCGCTGTTCCGCATGATCGTGTCGGGTCTCGCGACGTATCAGCCGTCGCTCGAGGGTATCGAGCCATCATATCAGGAGGGGCGCCAGGGTGACATTCGTCGCTCGCTCGCGGATATCGGCAAGGCGCGCCGACTGTTGGGCTACGAGCCGTCGCATCGTGCGGCGGCGGGGTTGGACGAAGCATTGAACTGGTATGCCGCTCAATTGCTGTCGCTGGATTCCGAAACCACCGTTACGCGCTGACTGAACGTGAACCTCGCACTCCCGTACTTCATTTCTCGCCCCCACTCGAACCGCAATGGTTGAGCTTTCGAAGCGTCCGATGCTCGTGCTGATCGCCAGTCATGGCGAGTGGGTTGGCCGGTCAGTCGAGAGCGTGCTCGAGTTGAACGGCTTCACCGTTCTGCGCGTGGCGGGCGGCCGTCGCGCACTCGATCTCGCGCGACGCGTGAATCCCGATGCTGTCCTCCTCGATGACTCCCTCACGGAGATGGGCGGCGTCGAAGTCTGCCGCGCCCTGCGCGATGACCCGTTGTTCGATCACTCCATTCCCGTGTTCGTCACGTCGCCTGCGCCCGCATCGAACCGCGTGCGGTTGGCAGCCTACGAGGCTGGCGCGTGGGATTTCTGCAGCCAGCCACTCGACATCGAGACGCTGCTGCTGAAGATGAGCACCTACGTGCGCGCCCGTCGTCGATTGGAAGACGTGCAGGCCACGTCCCTCATCGATCCGCTTACCGGCCTCTATAGCGTCTACGGCCTGCAGCAGTGGGCCGAGCAGCTCGGCGCGCGCGCCTCGCGGAAGCACGAGCCATTTGCCTGTCTCGCCATCACCTCGAACACGGTGGTCGATGGAACGGCCAAGGGAAAGCCGGCCAGCACAGAGCTGACCTACATGGCCGACGTCTGTCGCGCGCAGAGCCGCAAGTCGGATGTGGTGGGCTACGTGGGTGAGAGTCGCTTCGCGATCCTCGCGCCCGACACCGATGAGACGGGCGCACGCCAGTTCGTCGACCGTCTGCAGCGAGCGGTGTCGCGGACGTCCGCCGTCAGCGTCGAGCTCGACCAGCCGTACTCGGGACTGCATGCCGGATTCTACGCCGTTCCCGACTTCAGCTCCGCGGGCGTTGACGCACATGAGGTCGTTCGTCGCGCAAAGGCTGCGCTCCAGCATGCTCAAAACCAGCTGGAAGGCAAGCGGACCAGCGGCGCTTTCAGCTTCAGTGAAGTACCTGTAAGCTGAACTCTCCGTTGTTGTTGCGATAGCGCAACATTTCCGTCAAAAAACCGCAGTCGAGAAATCCGCGATCAAGGCAAATTGGTCGCGGATTTGCTTATGTGTGTGCCACGTCACGAATATTTCCTTGACAATTCAGGCAGAACACTAGAGACTGGTGACGCGCTCAACCAACTGTTGTTGGAATGAAGCAACACTGCGTGTCATCTTCATGTCATGTACACCCATGTACCCCGACGCCGGGATCTAAATGTCGACGAATGATGG
>JBDSML010000245.1:0-28055 GCA_039915865.1 Gemmatimonadaceae bacterium
CCGCGCAGACGAGATGGGTGGGATCGCGTTCTTCACGATGGCGTTCGTCGATGGGGAATCGCTTGCGGATCGCGTGCGCGACCGCGGCCCTCTGCAACCCGCCGACGCCGTCCGCATTCTTCGCGAGGTCGCATGGGCGCTCGCCTATGCGCACGCGCGTGGAGTCGTTCACCGCGACGTAAAGCCGGCGAACGTGCTGCTCGAGCGAGGTACCGGCCGAGCGCTCGTGACGGACTTCGGCATTGCTCGCACCGCCGAGAGCGTGTCCGGTGAGCAGGCGCTGACACAGGCGGGCGCCGTTCTCGGCACACTGCAGTACATGAGTCCCGAGCAGGTCGCCGGCGCACCGCTCGACGGCCGGAGCGACCTCTATTCGCTCGGCGTGGTTGCGTTCTTCATGCTCAGCGGCCGACTGCCGTTCGGTGACCTCGCCGGACCCGCGGTCATCGTCGCGCACGCGACTCGGCAGCCGCCGTCACTTCGCGACGTTGCGCCTGATGTCCCTGCGCCGCTCGCGCGAGTGGTGGACCGATGTCTCGCGAAGGTTCCGGACGATCGGTATGCGACAGGCGAAGCACTTGCCGACGCGTTCGAGCACGCGCTTACCGTGTCGCCACCGCTGCCCAGCGCGGCGGCTGTCGCTGAGGATCGCTCGACTCGCCTGAGCGAAACGGAGGCCAACGCCATCTGGCGTCGTGCCGCGCAGCTGCAGGCGGACGCGCTGCGTCGTCTCGAATCACGTGCCGACCTGCTGACGCAACCGTCGAGCACGACGTCTGCGCGCGGCATTACCGCGTCCAGCGACGCGCCGGGCGTCGACGAATCGGGCTACGCGATTGCGCACGTCGTCGCCGCAGCGCAGGAGGCAGGCATCTCCAACCAGTACGTCGCGATGGCGATGGCCGAGCGTCCGCAGGGCAAGCCTGGTGCGGTGGCTGGTCGTGAGGCAGCGCCCGGAGTCAGCGAGCGCGCCGCCACGCTGTATCTCGGCACGCAGGAGCGATCGCTCGCCGTGACGCACGTCGTCGACGCATCGCCAGCGCGCACGCTTCGCGCGCTCGGTACCGTTCTCCAACAGATGCCCTATCAGCTGAAGTTCCGGGAGACGGTGGGCGCACATCCGCTCGACGGAGGCGTGATGGTCTTCGACCTGCCTGAGGTCCCCTTGTTGGCTCGCGGCACACAGGCGGACGCGCTGAACCTCCATTGGATGGGTACGGCCCGACAGCTCGTGGCACGACAGGTCCAGGTGACGCTACGCCGGATTCCCGGCGATCAGCCTCGCACGGAACTGACGATGACATGCGACCTGCGCACCGGCGTGCGGCGCAACGTTCGCGCGTCGCAGTGGTTTGCCGGAGGCATCGGCGCTACCGCTTTCTTCGTGACCGGCGTTCTTGCGACAGGTCCTGGCGCAGCAGCGGCGGTGGGCCTCGGGATGGCGGCGCTGACGTTTGCCTGGTACCGCTGGCTGTATCCCGGCGTGTTCGACAAGGCGCGCAACGAGATGTTGAATTCCCTCGAGGCTGTGGGCGCGGTGGTTCGGTCGGAGGATGTATTCGGGGCACAGATACGCGATAGCGAGTAATCGAGTCGAGGTGTTGATTACGCCGAGTGACCGATCGAACCGCTCTATCCCACCAACCTCTCGATTGATATCACCGATGCAGTTCGCGATGTGCATGCTCCGCTCGGCGCTGGCATTCAGCGGTGCCCTCGCCGTTGGTGGTTGCACGAAGGCGCCCACCACACAGGGGACGCCCATTGATACAACGCCCGCGGTACCGGGCGAATGGAAGCTCTCGTGGAGTGATGAATTCGACGGCGCATCGGGCGCGCTCGTCGACCCAGGCAAGTGGACGGCTGAAACCGGCGGCGGCGGGTGGGGCAATCAGGAACGGCAGTACTACACGACTAGCGCGAGCAACGCGTCGCTCGACGGAAGCGGCCACCTCGTCATCACAGCGCGCGCCGAACCTGTCACCTCATCGCTCACGTGCTGGTACGGTAGCTGTCGCTACACGTCCGCACGCATCAAGACCCAGGGACGCTTCGAGCAAGCCTACGGCAAGTTCGAGGCACGCATTCGCATTCCGCGCGGACAGGGTCTCTGGCCCGCCTTCTGGATGCTCGGCAACGACATCGACCGCAACGGTTGGCCGAAAAGCGGCGAGATCGACATCATGGAGAGCATCGGCAAGGAGCCATACGCGGTGTACGGCACCCTGCACGGACCCGGGTACTCCGGCAGCGGCTCCATCGGCAGCTCGTATTCGCTCGCGGCAGTGCCGTTCGCTGACAACTACCACGTCTTTACGGTGGAGTGGTCGCCGGGCGAGGTCCGCTGGATCGTCGACGGCACGGAGTATCGCCGTACCTCGACAGCGAACCTGCCGTCCGCCGGTACCTGGGTCTTCGACCACGCGTTCTTCATGCTGCTGAACGTCGCGGTCGGCGGGAACTGGCCTGGCGATCCCGATGCGACGACGACGTTTCCGCAACAGATGCTCGTCGACTACGTGCGCGTGTATCAGCGCTGAGCAGGCACCGTCGTCCGTTTTACAGCGCGCGTGTTGTAGTTGCGGAGATAGCGCTGACGCACTGAATCAGCGGGATACGATTCACCGCGCGCCATCGGATACGACTTCACCGCGTGGAATGGCAGCGGCCCAACCGTGGTCCCGTGTGCCGTGTTGAGATCCGAGTCCTTGATCCAGCCGTCGGTGTAAAGCAGGAAGTCGCGCTTCCAGCCTGCCGGCAGCGCCGTTGCGGAGCTCGCGTCGAACTCGATCGTCGTCTCATCGCCCGGCGCCATGACGATGTACATGTCGTCGCTCTTGTCGAGCAGCGGCAGCACGTCGCCGAAGCGCGTGAACTCGCCCTCGATGGGTCGCCACGGTGACTGCTTCGTCACGTCCTCGTACGCGAACCAGTACGGCCCGTAGCGGCCGCCCTTGCGATACGTGCGGGAGAAGCCGCGCGAATGCAGGTTCGCGGACTGCGGCGCGAGCGTCGTCACCTTCGCCTCACCGCTCGGCAGCGTGCGCGCCACGAACGCCTGATCCCAGTAGATCTGCATGCTCGTGCGCAGGCGAACGTGATGATCGGCCGTCGGGAACTTGCCGGCGAGATCGACGATGATCGTCTTGTCCTTGCCGGACGGGAATCCGATGCTCGGGTAGACGGTGCGCCAGTGTCCCTGTGCATCGCGCACCTCGAGCGACGGCGGGGCGGGCGACAGCGCCTTCTGCTGTGAGAGCGCGACGTTGATGCTCGCGTCCGTCGGATAGATCCATCCGCGCAGATAGAGCGACGTGCCCTTCGCGCCAGCGTTCGGCCCGAGGTCGAGGACGAGATCGTGCGGTACGACGACGCCCTGGTACTGCGTCGGCGTGAGGTTCGAGACGTAGACGTCATCCGCGTCGCGCAAGGCAGGCAGTACGTCGTTGCCGCGCTCGTCGACGGCAGAACGCGGCACATCGCGCTGCGAGATCTGGAAGAGGCGGAGCGTCACGGGCCCAGGAGGCACGAATCGCTCGTCGACGAAGACGTCGACCGAATCCGGATGGTCCACCGCAATCAGCTTCACCTCGTCGGCATACGCTGTTTCCCAGAGCTCTTCCGTGAACTGGAGGACGTAGCGTCCATCGCGCGGTGCGAGCGCGTCGCCCGGAATGCGCACGTACTCCTGCGACGCACCGGCGGGCGCGTATGCGCTCGTGCCGCCCATGAGACCCATCGGCATGCCGAGCGCGCTGCGCCACATCGCGTCGGTGACGAAGCGGAATTTCGTGCCATCCCACGTGTACACGAAACCGCACGAGCCCTTGAGCATCTCGAGCTCGACGACGTCCTGATCCGATCCCGGGAAGAACACCGTCTGCGGCACGCCGTTCGGCCAGAAGACGCGCAGTACGTCGGCCTTGAGGTGCGAACCCAGGCCGAAGTGCGTCACGCGTCCAGTGGCGACGCGTGTCTGATAGATCTCGCCGGCGCGCAGCTCGAGCCGCGATCCAATCCCGAATGCGTTGTTCTTGCCGCTCCCCGTGCGCAGTCCCTTGAGCTCCACGTTCACGGCGAGGTTGCTGTTGCCGAACTCATTGCGCAGCAGCCGTGGTGCGCCGTTGACGTCGAGGAGCATGAGGTCCTCGTCGCCGTCGCCGTCGATGTCCGTCACGGACATCGACGATACGCCGCCTCCGCGCACCGCAGCAGGAATGAGCGTCGATCGGTCGACGAATTTTCCGGTGCCATCGTTCTTCAGGAGCGTGAGTGCTGTCGCGCTCCTGTTGCGTGCGCCGACAACGAGGTCCAGCCAACCATCGTTGTCGTAGTCGACGAACATCGCGACAGCACCAGTCGTCGACTGCATGCCCTTCATCGCGGCGCTCGAGCGCGTATCGCGCGTGAAGGTACCGTCGCCCTTGTTCAGCCAGAGCGTCGGCCCAGCGCCCACGGCGCTTTGGACGAAGAGATCGAGGAACCCGTCGTTGTTGTAGTCGCCCGCGGCCGCCGCGCCAGAGCCGCCGGTCGTCGCGAGTCCACTCGCTGCCGTGACATCGGTGAAGCGCTGCGCACCGCCGTTGTGCAGGAGCGCGTCGCTGCCCTTGGTGTTCGTGATGAACAGGTCGACGCGCCCGTCGCCATCGAAGTCGCCGAAGACCGCATCGCTCGGATCACCGCCACCAGTGAGACCGAATGCCGCCGTCGCCTCGGTGAAGGTGCCGTCGAGATTGTTGCGATACGCCACGCGCTGCGCACCGCCGGTGAGCAGGAGATCGAGGTCGCCGTCGTGATCGAGATCGACGAACACGGCCCTGCTCGCACCCTTCGCGTCGGCGATGCCCGCCTTCGCCGTGACCTCCGCGAACGTCCCGCTGCCGTTGTTGCGAAAGAGATGATTGCGTCCCTCGCCGCCGATGACGAAGAGGTCGAGCCACCCATCGTTATCGAAGTCCGCGAACGTCGCGAATGCCGCGCCCTGCGGAAGCGCAATGCCCGACCGCTCCGTGTCGTCGCGCACGAATCCGCCCTGCACGTGATAGAAGTGCACGACGCCCTTCTTCGTCGACGGCGACCACATCGAGACGAAGATGTCATCGCGGCCATCGTTGTCGGCGTCGCCGACAGCGAGCGTGGGCGGCGCTTCCCGCGGATCGCCGATATCGCCCGCTCGCGCCTCGGCACCAGCGAAGCCCGCGTCGCTCGTGGCGTCGACGAACCGCACCATGTCGGCCGTCGGCCTGCCGCGCAATCCGCGCAGCGACACGAAATCCTTCGGTGCGAACGTCAACACCGGATGTCCGGGGATGGGACCTTCCGTCCACTTCACGAGCTCTAGCGACGCCTGATAGGGCGACGTGACCTCCATCAGCCGAAGAAAGCGGTCGAGCGTCGTGCGCGACTGCGCGAGCGTGCCCGCGCGCAGCAGCTGAATCGTGCTGTCGAGATACGTGCGCGCTTCGGCGGGCGGCTCGGGCGGAATGCGCCGAACGTCCTCCAGCTGTCGCACCGTGCTGTCGACTTCCCCCCGCCGGGCAAGCGCGTCGAGGAGCTTGAGTCGCACGGCGAGGTTCGCCGGCGCGACGGCGAGCACGTCGCGAAGTCGCGCTTCATAGCGTCGTGCGGACGCCGAATCGGTCTTCGCTGCGTCCAACTCGGCGAGCGCATACAGCACCTGCGGATTTCCCTTTGCGTCGTTCTGCAGCTGCTCGAGCGTCTCGCGTGCCTCGCCCGGCCGGTCGGTCAACGCAAAGAGTTTCGCCTGCGCGAGGCGAATCTCGACATTCGACTTGTCCAGCTCGCGCGCGCGCTTCAACTGCTTCTCGGCCTCGGGATATCGGCCGGCCTGCAGGTAGGTGAGGCCGAGGTCCGCGTAACCGAGCGGATCGTCGGGGGCGAGCGTGATGAGCTTCTGGAATTCCGCTTCGGCTTCCGGGAGCTGGTTGCGCCGGAGGTAGCTGAGGGCGAGTGTGCGCGTCGTGTAGAGCTCCTCGACGGACGCGGGCTCCTTCTTCCGGCACGCCTGCATGGTGACGAGCAGCAGAGCGGCGACGACGGCGACCCGGACTCGCGAGATCATGCGCTTGGGAACGACGTGAACGATGTGCCACCGGCGGCGGAGGTACCCGGAATGTACGACCGGTGTTTGGTGGCGTGAAGGTTGGAGAGCGTCGCCACGAGCCGAAGCCACGCGCGCCGCCGATGAATGGCGTCGGCCACCTACGGTTCCTACGGCGTCAGGTCGGCGCGATACCCCATCGCGAATCCCATGAACCGAGAGACGTCGATGATGCTGCGCCCGGTGTAGCGAATCGTGTGCGAGTCCACCCGCTCCACGCCCGGGAGGTACGCCATCATTTCGGCGGGCGTGTAGTTCTTGTACGTCAGCTCGAGTTGAATCGGCGCCCTGACGACGAATGGCTGCATCTCGCGCAGACGCTCGATCGCCGCGCGCGCCCGCGTGCGGATGAGCGCCTGCGAGGCCTCGGGTGGCATCGTCGCCGCGGCGTGGAAGCTGATCGCCCGCTTCACGACGGCACCCTCCGCCGCCGGCACCAACGCCTTCAGCTCGGCGACCGCATCAGAGTCGCCGGAGATCAGCGCCACCGGAACGCCGAAGTATCCGGCGATCGTCGCGTTCATCCCCGACTCCGCCGTCGCGCGGCCATTGATGCGAATCGCCGCCAGTGTCGCACTCGAGATCGTGTGCGCGCGCACGCCACGAGCGTTCGTCGTCGCCGAGTGGTAGCCGATGAAGAAGGCGGCCGAGAAGGTCGAGTCGATGCCTTCCATCATCCCGAGCGGTCGCGGACTGCCGCGAATGATCGTGACGTCGGCAGGGAATCGCTCGATGAGCAGGTTCTGCTCGTTGCCATGAGAGTCGGCGATGACGAACTGCGTCGCCCCAGCTTGCCGCGCGCCATCGATGGCCGCGAGCGCTTCCGCAGTCATGAACTCGCGAAAGCGCGAATACTCGAAACCGGTCGGACCCAACTGCTCGGCCGTCACGACGCCGCCGATGCCTTCCATGTCGACGGAGATGAATACCTTCACCGGCCGCTGCGCGTGCGTCGTTCGCGTGACGCACGCGATCGCGAGCACGCAAGCGCCCGCGAGTCGGAGCGACCTCATTGCTTCTGGCTCCACGGCGGCGTGACGCCATTCGTCCGCGCGTATGCGATGGACTGGCCCAGATGCTCGTGCAGGTGCGCCGCGGTGGCGACCCACACCTGACGGACGGACATGTCCTGCCCGAAGAACTTGACTCGCTCGTCGAGGCGCGCGTCCGGCGTGTTGGCCATGGACTCGAGCAGGAAGGCGAACGACCTGTTCATCGCAGCGACGGTCGCGTCGGGGCTCAGCTTCTGCTTCTCGAACGTGGCGAGCGTGGCGAAGTCTTTCGGATTGACCAGCGATGCGGCGGGAGGCGCGAAGCCGACGACCGATGGCAGCAGATAGTTGTCCGATCCGAGGTGGAGGAACACTTCGCCCACGGAGCGCACCCCCGCGCCGGGACGCCAGTCGTACTTGTCGGCCGGCATGGCCTTGGCGAGGCTGGTGAGCTTGCCCTGGACGTCGGTGACGTCCTTCATGAGCTCACCCATGAGGCCGGCGCGTTGCTGCGCAGCCGCCGGCGTGGCAAGTGAGATGACCGCGGCGACGGCGACAACCGCGTTGCGGAAGCGAATCGACATGTGCTGACTCCGGTGGGGTTGGCTGAAATACTATGGCGCGGCCGAGTGGAGCGGAACCGTCTGCGCCGTCAGTCGCTGACGATCAGTCCCCGCTCCTGCGCCACACGCACCGCGGTCGTGCGATTCTCCACGCCGAGCTTCTCGAACACGTGCACGAGGTGCGCCTTCACCGTCGGTTCGGTGATGCCCAGCGTCGCTGCGATCTCCTTGTTCGCCGCGCCGCGCGCCACGCAGCGCAGCACTTCCGTCTCCCGCTCGGTCAACGCCGTGCGTGGCGGCTGCTGATGCCGAGCCATCAAGCGCTCCGTCACCAGCGGCGCGAGATACCGCTCGCCGCGCACCACCGCTCGCAGCGCCCGAAAGAGCTCGTCGTGCGGGACATCCTTCAGCAGGTAACCCACGGCGCCCGCCTCGATCGCCTTCAACACTTCACCGTCCGAGGCATACGTCGTCAGCACGACGACGCGAATCGCCGCGTGCGCGCGCAGGATCTCCGCCGTGGCATCGACGCCATTCTTGTTCGGCATGCGCAGGTCCATCAACACGAGATCCGGCATCAGCTCCGACGCCAACCGCACGGCCTCGACGCCATCGCTGGCGTCGCCGACGACCTCGAAGTCGGACTGCGTCGCGAGCACGCTCATGATCCCGCTCCGCACGATGGGATGATCGTCGACGACGAGGACACGAATACGCGTCGTCATGCCTTCGCGGCGATCGACGACAGCGGCATCGCGACGGTCAGGCTCGTACCCTCGCCGATGGTGCTGTCGATCAATAGATGTCCGCCGAAGCGACGCACCCGCTCGCGCATACCGGCCAGTCCCATCTTCTCCATCCCCTGCGCATCCGTGTGCGCGAAGCCGACGCCATCGTCCTCGATCGTGAGAAGCACGAGTCCATCCACGCTCGTCAACGACACGGCCACAGTGGTCGCCGCAGCATGCCGGGCGACATTGCTCAGCGACTCCTGTGTGGCGCGCAGGAATATGACGTCAGCATCGGGCTGCAGCGCGGGCAGTTGATCGGAGGTGAACGTCGCGGGAATGCCGTTCGCGTCGCTCCACTGCGCCACGATGCGCCCCAACGCAGCCGCGAGCGACGCCTCGCTCAACTCCGCCGGCTGCAGCGCCCACACCAGGCGCCTGATCTCGGCAAGGCTCGACCGCGACACCGCCTGCGCATGCGCGAGATGTGGCATGACACGCGGCATCGACGCGCTCTTCTCCTCCGCACTCACGGACAGCTCGATCGCCTCGAGATGCTTGATCACGCTCGTGAATCCCTGCGCGAGCGTATCGTGGATGTCGCGGGCGAATCGGCGTCGCTCTTCCTGCACGCCGGCATCCCGGGCGCGGTCGGCGAGATCGCGCTGCGCCTCGTCGAGCTGACGCAGCAGTCGCGCGCGCAGCTCCGCCTCCTGGTTCGTCCGATGGATGTACAGCAAGACAGTGCCGATCATCACGCCGGTCGCGAGGATTCCGCCGATCTGTATCGGGAGGACACGCGGCGTGGGAGCGGAAGTGCGCAGGGCGACGAGCGTGGCGAGGCCCGTCGTGACGAGTCCGAGCACCGTGGCCGCCCACGCGAACGGCAGGAAGATGAATCCCTGGAGAATGGCGCCGAGTATCAACAGCCCGAACACACCCGTGATCTGGAGCGCCGAGAACACGAGCACCCAGCCGAGCGGCACGAACAGCAGCACGGCCCACGTGCGGCGCAGGATCCACCCATACGCCGCAACTCCCACGACGTGGTACGCCACGAGCACGACGAGCCATGCGATCAACTGCGGCAGCACGACCCTCGGGCGGCCACCCGCTTCGCCGAGCAGTACATAGAGTGCGATGCATAGCGCCGCCGACTGCGTTGCCGCCCACACGCGCAGCCAGAGTCGCGCATTGTGCGCGAACAGCGGCGCGACGGGCGAGCCGGAAAGAACCGCGGAGGTGCGGGCGGGAGTCATCAGTGAAAGTGTCGCACGCGATGGAGCGGCGCATCAATCGAAAGTCGTAGACGGTCCCTACCATCGTCGAATAGTCCGCCCGGGCGCGCCGCAATATGCTGCGTGCATGAACTCCGCGTCACTCTCTTCCATCCTCCAGGGTTTCGCCGCAATGACGGTCAACCCGCTGCGCACTGCCCTCTCGGCGCTCGGCATCGTCATCGGCGTCGCGTCCGTCATCACGACGCTCGCGCTGACGGATGGACTCGAGCGCTACGTGCGGGACCAACTCGCAGCGCAGACAGACGTTCAGGCGCTCACCGTGGAGTCACGCACGCAGGAGATTCGCGACGGGTTCGCCTTTCCTGCGCATGGCTTTCCCGTCTTCGAGCTCAGCGATGCGAGCGACCTTCAGCGGAAGCTCGGCGCTGCCGGTGAGGTGACGATGGTGGCTGGCGGCCGCGCCATCGTCGGCAGCATGTCCGCGCCGCCGCATGCGTCGTCGGTCACGGCGACGCTCGCGAACTACCTCGCCTTCGGCCGCAAGGATGTTTTCGCGGGGCGGTTCTTCACCGATGGCGAGGCGTCGCGCAACGCACCGGTCGTCGTGCTGTCGTACAAGCTGGCCGCCGAGCTGTCGCCGACGGGCGATCCCACACTGATGGTCGAGCGCGAGGTGCGCGTGCACGGACGGCCCGTGATCGTCGTGGGCGTGATGCCGCCCTACACCGGCGAGCGCAGCTTCCAGATCTTCGTCCCCGTCCGCGCCGCGGCCATGACGTTCGGTTCCGGCGAGCTGGTCACGCCATCGCTCATCGTGCGTGCCGCCACCATCGAGTCCGTGGAGCGCACCAAGGGAGAGATCGAGGAATGGCTTGCCACACGATATCGCGATTGGCAGAAACGCGTCTCGGTGACGGCACAGGTGGCGCGCCTCGAGCAAACGCATTCCAACATGCTGCTGCTCAAGCTCATCCTCGGCGCCCTCGCGACGATCTCGCTCGTCGTCGGCGGAGTGGGGATCATGAACGTGCTGCTCGCGAGTGTCGCCGAGCGCACGCGCGAGATCGGGGTGCGCAAGGCGATGGGTGCGCGTCAGCGCGACATCCTCTATCAGTTCCTCGCCGAATCGGTGGCGATTGCGGGTATCGGCAGCGGCATCGGTACGACGATGGGCTTCGTCGTGGCATTCGCCATCGCCGGCTTGGTCCGGTGGCAGGTGCCTGGCGCGCAGCTCCACGCGGCGGTCACGTTGGGTACGATCGTGACGTCGATCTTCTCCGCCGCCATCATCGGGGTCGCGTTCGGGACGTTCCCCGCTCTTCGCGCGGCGCGGCTCTCCCCGATCGATGCGATTCGCCACGACTAATTGGCGTCGCCCCAGCGCAGTCGAGAGACCTGCTTCCCTGCCGTTCAAGCCACGCATCAAGAGAACGGACTGCCTGACTAGAATCCAAGAATTGGAAGAATTCGGGAACTGATCTCTGAGAATTCTCATTGGCGGCTCACCCGGATTGCGGCCGCAGCACCAAGCAATTATTGGGAGGCGCGAGCCAATCTCTCTCGGTGGGTTCGATTCCTTGATTCGTTTATTCCAGCCTTCAGTTGTCGACAGTAGACTGCCTGAATGACATCTTGAGTGGTGCACCGCCGCCCCGAACGCTCGAAATGAAATGAAACGGTGGACCATGGGCATGCTGCTCTCCATCGTGGCCGTCTATCTCGTGATCGTGATTGCCGCCACCCTCATGCAACGGCGACTGATTTATGTTCCGACGGTTTTGGCACCCGCCGTCGCCGAACGCGCCGCCACCGAGAAGGGACTCGCCCCATGGCGCAATAGCCAGGGACAGATCATCGGCTGGAAGCTCCCATCGAGTGAGCCGCACACCGCAAACGTCCTCATCGTCCACGGCAACGCCGGCTCGGCCACCGATCGAGACTACTTCGCGAGACCGATCCACGACGCCGCCGCGGTCGACGTCTACATCCTCGAGTATCCCGGCTACGGCCCGCGAGACGGCTCACCCAGCATGACGAGCCTCCTCGCCGCGGCCGACGAGGCGTTCGACTTCCTTCCGACACACGAGCCCATCTATGTCGTCGGTGAGTCGCTCGGCTGCGGCGTCGCGGCGCACCTCGCACAGGTGCAACCGAACAGGGTCGCCGGACTCGCGCTCTTCATGCCCTACGACAAGCTCGTCTCCGTCGCGCAGTCGGCGATGCCCTTCCTTCCCGTCTCGCTCGTCCTGCGCGAGCGCTTTGCTCCCGCCACCTGGCTCGAGGACTATCGCGGACCAGTCAAGATCGTTCTCGCCAGCGCCGATGAGGTCATACCGGCGCGCTTCGGCCAGCGACTCTACGACGGCTATGTGGGACCGAAGGACCTACTCGTCGTTTCTGGCGCCCGGCACAATGACGTCGCGGGCCAATCCACCCAGTGGTGGAAGGCTGTGTTCTCGTTCTGGCAGCAGAACAAGCGAGTCACCTAGCGGCATTCGCTGCACTCTCAGCGTGACGTGCGAGGGGATCTCCTGGAGCCTGCTTCTTGCACTTGAGGGCATTTTCACCCCCTCAGAGACCTCATGTCATCCAGCGTTCTGTCCCGCAACAACATCATCGAGCTCGGCAGCGGGACGCAACCCATGTTGTTCGCCCACGGCTTCGGTTGCGACCAGCACATGTGGCGCTACGTCACGCCGGCGTTCGAGAAGGACTACCGGATCATCCTGTTCGACTATGTCGGCTCCGGCAAGTCCGACTGGAAGGCGTACGACGCCGATCGCTATGCGACACTGGACGGGTACGCCCGCGACGTCCTCGACATCTGCGAGGAGCTCGACCTCCACGACATCGTCTTCGTCGGACATTCCGTGAGCTCGATGATCGGCGTCCTTGCGGCGAACCAGCAGCCGGAGCGCTTCGCGAAGCTGATCATGGTAGGCCCGTCGCCGCGCTACATCAACGACGCACCCGACTACGTGGGCGGCTTCGAGCGGAGCGACATCGAGGGCCTGCTCGAGACGATGGACAAGAACTACATCGGCTGGGCCAACTTCATGGCGCCGGCCATCATGAAGAACCCGGATCGCCCGGAGCTCGGCGCCGAGCTCACCGAGAGCTTCTGTTCCACCGATCCCGTCATCGCCTCGCAGTTCGCGCGCGCGACCTTCTTCTCCGACAATCGGAGCGATCTGGCACAGGTCAGCACACCGTCGCTCATTCTCCAGTGCTCGGACGACATCATTGCGCCGCTCAGCGTGGGCGACTATCTCAGCCGTAAGATGCCGGGCAGCACGCTGCGTGTCATGAAGGCCACCGGGCACTGCCCACACATGAGCGAGCCCGCGGAGACCGTGAGCCTCATCAAGGAGTACCTCGTCTGACGCTCGCGACGACGTCGACCATGAGTGCGTTGCTCGACACGCTTCCCTGCGGAGTCGTGTCGTTCACCGACGATGGCGTGATCAGCTACGCCAATGACACGGTTGCCCGCACGCTCGGCTACACGCGCGACGAGCTCACGGGTCGCCACGTCGAAACAGTGCTCACCATCGCCGGGCGCATCTTTTACCAGACGCACTTCTTTCCACTGCTGCGACTGCACGGTAACGCCGACGAGATCTTCCTCCTGCTCCGCACGAAGGACGGCCAGGAGGTCGGCGCCCTGGTGAGTGCGCTGCGTCGCGAGCGCGACGGCGTCATCATCAACGATTGCGTCCTGCTCGAGGTGCGCGAGCGACGCAAGTACGAGGATGAGTTATTGCGGGCCAGGCGAGCCGCCGAAGCGGCGAACGTCGAGCTCGAGCAGCAAGCCAGGCAGTTGCAGGATCAGGCGACCGAGCTGGAAGCGCAGCACGAAGAGCTGCAGGTGCTCAACGAAGAGTTGATGGAGCGGGGCGAAGAGCTCGAGCGGTCACGCAACGCCGCGGAAGACGCCAACAAGGCGAAGAGTCAGTTCCTCGCGACGATGAGCCATGAGCTGCGCACGCCGCTCAATGCGATCGGCGGTTATGTGCAGCTCGTCGAGCTGGGCATTCACGGCCCCGTCACGGACGCGCAACTCGAGACCCTTGCGCGCGTGATGCGGAGCCAGCGGCACCTGCTCCGGTTGATCAACGATCTGCTCAACCTCGCGCGCATCGAGGCCGGCCGTGTCGAGTACCGGATCGTGCCCGTCTCCGCGGCGCATCTCGTCGCCGGTGTGCTGCCCATGATCGAGCCGCAGATGGCTGCGGCGACACTCACCTTGACGGTGACCATTCCTGCCGCGCTGTTCGTTCGCGCCGATCGCGAAAAGGCAGAGCAGATTCTCATCAACCTGCTGACGAACGCACTGAAATTCACGCCGCCCGGGGGACGCGTCACCGTTGATGCGGCACCGGACGAATCGGGGGTGTGGGCGAACATCCGCGTCGCCGACACCGGCATCGGCATCAAGAAGGAAAAGCTGCAGAGCATCTTCGAGCCGTTCGTGCAACTGCAGGAGCGTCAGACGGAAGGCTCCGGGCTCGGACTCGCCATCAGCCGCGATCTCGCCGTCGGCATGGGTGGCGACCTGCACGTCGCGAGTGAACAGGGACGAGGATCGATCTTCACCTTGCAGCTCGCGTCAGCGCGGCCTGCATGACCCTCGGCACCAGGCGCTCACGGACCTTCGACCATACGCCATACTGTCCGTAGTTGCCGGCAGTCTAAGCCCTGACGCGCATGCGGTTGTTCTTCGCGTTGTGTTCCAGCTCGCAAAGTCCAAGCGCCTCCATCAACGGCGGTACGTAGACGCCGAATCGCCCGCGCAGGCCCTTCTTCAACCCGTACCATCCGCCCACCGGGTTGCTCGCTGACCTGCCCCAGGCCTCCACGGTGTTCTCCTTGGCCGGCTTCTGTTCGTCGGCGCCGCCGAGCTCGACCCAGTCACCGTTGGCTTGCAGCATGGCGTGCAGGTCGTCGATGCAGCGCGCGTCATAGTGAAGAACGGTCTTGCCGACGGTGCACACGAGAATCGTCTTCCCATCCTTCTCATCGACATGCATGGTGTACTCGGCCGTGCCCGGCGCCGTCGTGAGCTTCCACGGGTCGTCCTTCGTGCGATTCAGCGCTGTCATGAGTCGTTCTGCCTCGCGTCTGGTGATCGTGCAGCCCCGCGGCGATCTACGGCTTGCAGCTTCCCTCGACGACCTCGAACCGCGTGTGTAGCGCCTTGAGCGAGTTCTTCACCGCCGAATCGGGTGCCTGCGTCGAGACCATCGTCGCGATATCCGTCGAGCCCGTGGCGACGGTGGCGATGGCGTCGCGAATGGTCTTCGTGTCGCACGACGCTGGCACCGTGGAGGCGGCCCACGCCTGAGCCGCGACGGACAGCGCCGTGGCCTTCGCGCGAATGAGCTTCAGGTCATTCGACTTCGCGACCGGATGCCACGTCTCGGCGAGCAACGTGTGGAAGGCATCGAGCTCCTTCCATGCGCTCGACGCGTGGTGGTCGGCCATCTCCATCGCGTGCTTGTGCTCCTTCTCCTTCGCGGTGGCCGCCTGCGCAGAGGCAGTGGCAGGAACAGCGCCGCACAGGAGCGCGGCCAGCGCGAGCGAGGCGGTGGTTGATTTCGTCATGGCAGGCGTGGGTGGGGGAATCGGAACCTGAAGTATATGGCGACGGCTATCGTCGTGCCGGGCGAGGTTCATCATCGCACGGGGGTAGTCGTGGACATCGCAACGCGCTATTGCCTCAACAATGAAAACGCCACGCACGTCGAATTCGTCATTCGAGCCGCACTTTCCAGGCTTCCTCGCGGCGGGAATCTGCACGCTCGCGGCCCTCTCGCTACTCTGGCCGCTGCTCACCGGCCATATCCTGTTCGGCGGCGACCGATCGGACATGTTCATCGCCGGCTATTCCTTCCGGTTGTTCGGCGCGGAGACGTTCAAGAACACCGGCGCCATTCCGCAATGGAACCCGTATCTCTTCAGCGGCCTGCCGTACATCGCCGCCATGCATGGCGACATCTTCTACCCCACCGCGTGGCTCCGCTGGATCATGCCCGTGGATCTGGCGATCACGTTGGGCATGGTCGTCCATCTCGTCCTCGCCGGCTGGCTGACGTACATCTTCGCGCGTGCACTCGGCCTCAGCTGGAGCGGCGCCGTAACGGCAGGAGTTGCATACGAGCTCAGTGGCATCGTCGCCTCGCAGATGAGTCCCGGTCACGACGGCAAGCTGTTCGTGTCGGCTCTTGCACCACTGGCATTCTGGATTCTGCTACGCGCCATTCGCGACGGAACGCGATGGGCGTACGGCGTCTTCGCCATCGTGGTCGCGCTCACGGTGCTCGGCCACTACCACATGTCGTACTTCCTCCTGATCGCGCTCGGCCTGTGGACGCTGTATCTGTCGTTCTGGGATCCAGGGCGACCGATTGACGCAAAGCCATGGATGTCGATCGCGTATGCGGCGGTCGCGGTGGTCGTGGGCGTTGGCATCGCCGCGCTGCAGCTCGTCCCCTTCCTCGAGTACATCAAGTATTCACCGCGCGCCGACGGCGGCCCGAATACCGGATGGGCGTTCGCAACGAGCTACGCCTTTCCGCCGCGCGAGATCTTCTCGGCACTGCTACCGGAATTCAATGGCGTGCTCGGGAATTATTGGGGGCAGAATCCGATCAAGTTCCACACCGAGTACATCGGCGTGCTGCCACTCGCACTGGCGACGCTGGCGTGGGGCGACAAGACCCGTCGACGGCTCGCCAGTGCGCTCGCGGTGGGCGCGGTGCTGTTTCTCCTCCTTTCGTTTGGAGGATATTCCCCTCTGTATCGCCTTGCCTTCGACGTGCTTCCCTACCTGAACAAGATTCGCGCAATGGGGATGGTGTTCTACCTCGTTGCGTTTCCCGTGTGCCTGCTCGCGGGCATCGGGCTGGATCGTGTGCTTTCGGCGAGCGCGTCTCCGCGAACGGTTGTCATCGTCGCCGCTGGCTTCGCATTGTTCGGCCTCCTGGGCGCAGCGGGCGCGTTGCAAGTCCTTGCCGAATCGTTGGCCATTCCAGAGCGAATGCTCGAGGTTCAGGCGAACGCGCCGGCACTCCGTATCGGAGCACAGCGGCTGATCTTGTTCGCCGTGTTTGGCGGCGCGCTGCTCTGGGCCGCCGCGAGCAGGCGACTCGACTCGCGCGCGGCAACTGCGTTGGTCATTGCGCTGATCGTGGGAGATCTGTGGAGCGTGAACCGGCAGTTCTTCACCTTTTCGCCGCGGGCCAGCACGCTGTTCAGGGACGACGCGATCACGTCGCACCTGAAGAAGGTGAGGCTGCCGTATCGCGTCCTCGATGCCGGCAACAGCTACGGCCACTCGATTCTCATGGCATACGGTATTCCCAACGCGATCGGCTACCACGGCTTCGAGCTGCGCAACTACGACGAGCTTGGTGGCATGGACGAGGGATGGCGCAATCTCTTCACGCCGAACCTGCTGGACCTGTTGTCGATCCGCTTCCTGATTCTCTCCCAAGCGGAACCGGTGCCGGGCTACCATCTGGTGCTGGGCCCCACCACCACGAGTGTCGGCAGGCCGGCACTGCTCTATGAGCGCGATGCGATTCCTGCGTATGCGCGCGTGATGGTGTTCGTCGGCAAGGCACCGGAAGGCCAGGACGTGCCGACGCTCGTCGATCCACGCTTTCCGATCAATCAGGTTGTGGTGTATTCGGACACATCGTCCGTGCGAGCGGATCCGGTTGTGCGACCATTTCCGCTATCGGCGGTCGTCGCGAACGTCACCGCCTGGAAGCCAGGGGAGATGACGGTGTCGTTACGCGGCGCGGACAGGAGCGCCGGACACCTTGTGGTGTCGGAAAACTGGTATCTCGACTGGCATGCGGACGTGGACGGAAAGCCAGGGGTGGTGCGGCGGGCGGATCACTCGCTGCTCAGCGTCGATCTGCCGGTGGGTGCCAAAGTGGTGCGCCTGTGGTTCGACTCAGCCGCGTACGCGCGCGGCAAGATCATCAGTCTCGTCGCGCTGCTCCTCGCCGGACTGATGATCGCAATTCCGCTCGTGCGCTCGAATCGAGAACGCTGACTCACGCCATCTTCGCCTGAAGACGCTGGTCGATACGATCGAGGAAGTCTTCCGTATAGAGGTACGGCGCCTTCGCATCGATGAGGATCGCAAGATCCTTCGTCATCTCGCCCGCTTCCACCGCCTCGATGCACACTGCCTCGAGCGCATGCGCAAATGCGATGAGTGCTTCGTTGCCATCGAGCTTCCCGCGGTGCGCCAACCCGCGCGTCCACGCGAAGATCGACGCGATCGGATTCGTCGACGTCTTGTTCCCCTTCTCGTGCTCGCGGTAGTGGCGCGTCACCGTGCCATGCGCCGCCTCGGCTTCCATCGTCTTGCCATCGGGCGTGAGCAGCACGCTCGTCATCAGGCCAAGGGAGCCAAACCCCTGCGCGACGATGTCCGACTGCACGTCGCCGTCGTAGTTCTTGCACGCCCAGACATACCCGCCTTCCCACTTGAGCGCGCTCGCCACCATGTCGTCGATGAGGCGATGCTCGTACGTGAGGCCCTTCTCGTCGAACTCCGCCTTGAACTCGTCGTTGAAGACCTGCTCGAAGATGTCCTTGAAGGCGCCATCATACGCCTTGAGGATCGTGTTCTTCGTGCTGAGGTAGACCGGATAGTTGCGCTGCAACCCGAACGTGAGACTCGCGCGCGCAAAGTCGCGGATCGAGTCGTTGTAGTTGTACATCCCCATCGCGACGCCGCCGTCCGCGCCGTACTTCGCGACCTCGAAGTGCTGCGGCTCGCCGCCGCCGTCGGGCGTATACGTCATCGTCAGCGTTCCCGGTCCCTTCACCTTGAAGTCGGTCGCCTTGTACTGATCGCCGTGCGCGTGACGTCCCACGACAATCGGCTTCGTCCAACCCGGCACGAGGCGCGGGATGTTCGACATGATGATCGGCTCGCGGAAGATCACGCCGCCGAGGATGTTGCGGATGGTTCCGTTCGGGCTCTTCCACATCTTCTTGAGCCCGAACTCCTTCACGCGCGCCTCATCAGGCGTGATCGTCGCGCACTTGACCGCGGCACCGTGCTTCTTCGTCGCATTCGCCGAGTCGATCGTGACCTGGTCGTTCGTGGCGTCACGATGCTCGATCCCCAGGTCGTAGTAGTCGAGCGAAATGTCGACGTACGGCAGGATGAGCTTGTCCTTGATGAACTTCCAGATGATGCGGGTCATCTCGTCGCCATCCATTTCGACGAGCGGGTTCGCGACTTTGATCTTCGCCATTGGGATCCGATTTGAGGTTGGCTGAATTTAGCGAGCGTTGCCACGTTCGCTGCCGCTGCCGTATGGCGGTGTGCATTGCCTGCGGCAGCCTGTTGTGCGGTCGAGAAGGTGAGAGGTGAAGCAACGCCGGAACAACAATCTGTTGCGACAACGCAACAACAACGGACTCAAGTGTTTAGGCTACTGCGACGTAACATCATGCCTCGTAGGGCTTTATCATCATGATAGCGCTCTAATGTGATGATTTGGTTCCGGAATAGTCTATGCTGCCAAAACGGGTACTCGCACGCTTGCCGATACTCGGCTCACGCCCTTCGCAGGCTCCCATGAAAACTCGGGTCGTTGCACTCGCGCTCACACTGTCCCTGGGGTTCGCCGCGCCCGCCCGCGCGTCGACACAGGTCACGCTCGTCAACTCCGGCACCGTTACCGCCTTCGGCTACTACGTCGGTCCGTACAACGGCATTATGGGGGCGCCCGTCAATGGCAACGTCATGCTGAACTGCGTGGATTTTTTCCACCACGCCGCTGACGGCGACATCTGGCAAGCCAACCTGACGAATCTCGGCTCGAGCGCTGGGATCGGCACGGCGACGCGCTTCAACAACCTCACCGCATATCGGCAGGCTGCATGGCTCACGACCCAGTACGCGACAACGTCGAATGCCGCTTCCATCGGCGACATCCAGGCGACCATCTGGAACCTGTTCTCCGGCACCACCACGCCACCGCAGCCGAGCACGAACTCATGGCTGTTGGCTTCGCAGGCGTACGTCGCCGCGAATCCCAATGGCTCCGCGTATCAGGGCTTCTGGGTCGTCAGCGACGTCAACACGTACAACCCCGACGGCACCGACAACGTGAACAGCCGTCAGGAGTTCATCATCACGACGCCCGAACCGGCGTCGATGCTCCTCTTTGGGACGGGACTCGCTGGCCTCGCCATCGCGCGCCCACGACGCAAACGGAAGTAACCTCCTTCGGCGCAGACGAGAAAAGTCCCGGGCTTCCGGGACTTTTCTTTTGTCCGCGACACCCACCTAGGGATGGTGGCTATCCGCTGCACTCGCGTCGCGCTCGACATCCGACCACACTCGCTCCAGGTCGCTCGGCGAAAGATGCACCGGCGTCCCCGCGAGAATTCCCGTGACGTTCCGGAACGGCCGACCCATCCGCATGCCGCCTTTGTCGATCGTGAACTCGCGGATTGCCTTGTCGTGCGCTGACCCGCGCATCTTGAGCACAGTGAGTCCCCGCTTCATCTCGCCGAACATCTCCACATAGCGCAACAGGATGATCGAATCCGTGAGCGTGGAGATGTGCGTCTCCGTGATGGAGTCGCCACCCATGAGGCTCTCGGTCGTCGACGTGAACAGTCCCGTGATCTCTTCGTGCTTGATGAACGACGTCAGCCCGATCACGAACTCGCGAAACGCCTTCTGCGTCCCCACATGTTCGAGCGCCGAAAGGCTGTCGAGCGCCACGCGTTGCGGCTTGAAGTCGCGGATCGCCGCCTGAATGGTGACGAGCCAATCTTCCAGCCCGGAGACGTCGGGGTAGTCACACACGATGCGCAGCTTGCCGTCGCGCTCCATCTGCCCGAAGTCCACCCCCCAACCCGTCGCGTTGCGCGACAGCTGATCCCGGCTCTCCTCGAACGCGAGCAGCAGGCACCGTTCACCATTGTTTGCGCCGCCCTGGAGGAATTGCGTCACGGTGAGCGTCTTCCCCGTGCCCGTCGCGCCCGAGATGAGCGTGACGGAATCGCGGAACAACCCGCCGCCACACATTTCGTCCAGCTGCGGATTGCCGGATGAGATCCGCTTGTCCGACGACTTCATGCTCAGGTGCATCGCCGACAGCGGGATCACGATGACGCCACCGTCGGGAACGATCGTGAACGGGTACTCGCCCTTCTGGTGATCGCATCCGCGGAACTTGAGGATCTCGATCGTGCGACGACGGCTCTCGTCCTCGAGCACGTTGCGAAGGATCATCACGTTGTCGGCGATGAACTCTTCCACACCGAACCGCGCGATCGGCCCGTAGTCGTCCGTGCGCTCAGCGGTCAGCACGGCCGTGACGCCGAGCGACTTGAGTCCCGACGCAATGCGAAACAGCTCGCTGCGCACGATGGACTGATCGGAGAACTGCGAGAACACCGCTCCGAGTGAGTCGACGGCCACTCGCTGGGCGTTCACCTTCTTCACGGCATGCTGCACACGCGCCATCAGTGCGCCGAGGTCGAAGCTGCCCGCCTCGATGTGCTCGATGGAGGGATCGGGAGACGCATCGACGAACGCCAGCTTGCCCTCCGACTCCCACTGCGCGAGGTCCCAGCCGAAGCTGAGCATGTTCTGCCGAATGTCGTTCGCCGACTCTTCGAAGGTGACGAACACCCCGGAGATGCCGCTCAGGATTCCCGCGGCGAGGAACTGCACGGCGAAAATCGTCTTGCCGCTGCCGGCGGTTCCCGAGATGAGCGTCGTCCGGTTTTTCGGCAAACCACCCTTGGCGATGATGTCGAAGCTGGAGATGCCCGTGGCGATCTTCTCGACCGGCGTGTGCGTTCCCCCACCCGTCATTTCGCGACTCCGTCGTTGCTGTCGCCGGTGCTCTTCGGATGCACCTCGAGTCCCAGCAGGACCTTCTCGGTGTTCGACAGGTCGCCGATGACGCGCCTGAGGGGAAGCGGCAGCGACTTGATCAGCGTCGGCGTCGCGAGGATTTTCTCCTCCTCGGCGAGATCGGGATACTCGAGCACGTCGATGATTTCGAGGTCGTACTGCCCCTCGAGCTCCTGCTCGCAGATGCGTCGCAGGTTGGCGATGGCTGTCGCGGTGCGCGAGCTCGCGCTCGTCACGAACAGCCGCAGCAGATACTTGGACAGAGCTCCTCCGAACGAACGATCAGACGATGTGACGATCCGGTCGCGCAATGTACCGAATTTCGCCCCGGAGTCGAGGGACCTTGTCTTCTGATGTCGTCCTCAGCGAAGTCGAGGGACCTGCTCTTATGGCTTTTTCCGCAGCATCGTGAAGTCGTACTCCAGCGCGATCGTGTCCGCCACGCTCAGCAGGATCGGCGCCTTCGGCAGAGTGATCGTGAAATCGGCGAACGTGAACTTCGTCGACGCCGACCCCGTCGCTCGGCCAGGCGCCTGCTGCGCCGCGCTCTTGAAGGCGCCAGTCCTGATCACGAACTTCGACTGTCCCGCGATGAGTGAACCCGTCGTGCTGTCGACCGTGATCATCCCTTCGATCTCGCTCGTTTCACCGATGGCGTCGTTGGGGAGATCCTTGCCCATGAGCTGCTCACGCACGCGATACCGCGCGGTGTTACCGGTGGCCGACACGGTATAGCGAATCGCGCCTGCGGGGAATGGCGTCGGCCGACGTCGCGAAAGCGATGTCACCGTCGGAATTCGTGGCCGGACGCGCGTCGCCGCCAGGTGAGCACGCGATCCCCACGACGGCGGCCGTGAGGGCAACAAAGGATTTCGTCATCGTTCGTCCATTCGAGTTGATGGGCATGCGCGTCTTGCGCCTGACCATAGATACGAGACGAGAAGCCTTTCTTGCCCCTCCGTGTCACGAATTGCAGCTGGACGTCACGAACGGTGTGGATCGAGTCACCGATGTCACCCCGAGTGATGTCGAGGGATCTGCTCTTCCGTCCTTGCCGTCTACGTAGTGTGGGTCAAAGCCGACGCGAACAGATACGTCACAGCAGGATTCGTGATGTCGCTGTGGTTGTTGATCAGGTTGTCCGAGCCGTCGTAGCACATCACCTTGCCGATCTCGATGTCGTCGTAGGCAGTGCCCGCCGGGTGCAGCGTCTTCTCCACGGCGACATCGCAATCGATCGCGCCATTGCGCCCGATGCCACCATAGACATCGTTCCTGTCGCCGACGGACTTCACATTGTCCTTCGCCAGGCGCGAGGCGACGGAATACGTGAGACCGACCACCGTGTCCTTCGACGAAAAGGTCGCGACGAGCGGCCCCTTCACGACATTGCTGGTGACGACCGCACGGAAGAAGCCTTCCGGATGCTTCTCGTTCCCGGCGCTCAACCCGTAGTGCGAGAACGCGGCCTCCAGCAGCGTGAGTGAATCCGGCTGCAGCAACGGCGACGACAGTGACTTCGCGCACGACGCCATGAGCCGACCGCCGAGGCTGTGGCCGACGAGATGGACGCGCGGTGCACCGGGGAGCGTCTTGATCGACCGCACCGCATCAGCGACACCCGCCGCGCCGACGACGCCGGACCGGTTCTTCATCTGATACCAGGTCGTGACATTGAGCAACGTCCCGACGGCGCCGAACACGGAATTGAAGAACGAGCCGATTCCCTGCGTACCGCCGCCGTCGCCGACCAGCTCCGGCGGCGTGAAGGCGTTGGTTCCACCGTCACCATCGCCGTCAGCACTCAGCACCTTTGTCGGCTGGATCACCGGCGTCCGCAGATTCTCCAGTACGGCCGACCCATCCTTCGAGCGCAACTTGTCCAACCCTTCATTCGGTTCTGCGGCAATGCCATCCGTCACCGACAGCACGAGATCGACGAATTCGTTCTGCCTGGCCACATCGTCCTCGATCTGGTCGAGCATCGCGATCGCCTTGTCGAGGTTCGCCTTGTGCTTCGCATTGTCCGGATCGTCTCGCAGCTCCTTCAGTGCCGTCTCCGCGCCTTTGCGCTGCTCATCGTCGCCACCCACTGACTGCGCGTGCCCCTCCACGGAGTCCGCCGCCTCCTTGAATGACTTCGACGGCCAGAGCACCGCACCGACAGCGAACTTCCGCTTCGCGATATCCTGAAACTCGGCGGTCTTCAGGTGCGCGTCGAAGTTGGTCAGGAATTGCGCGTAGAGATTCGACGCGTCGGCTTCGCTGTTGCGAAAGCCATGCGCGATGAGAATGACGTCGGTCGCACCGTTGTTCGTCACGTGCTGCTGGAGCGCGGTGAGTTGTGCGCCGTCCTTCAGCTTTCCATCGGCGTCATGCTCGAGCGGAAAGTAGGGAAAGTTCGCGATAGTCGTCATCGATATCACTGGTGGGATGTGGGTCAGACAGCCTGCAGCACTTTCATGATGTCCAGCAACCCCGAGCCCTGGAACGCCTTGTCTCGGCGCAGGTCGATCGTATTGCCGACGATGAGCTCCTTCACGCGTTCCGGTTGGCCGATGAACTCGCTGCGCACCGACAGGAACGCGGCGATCGCACCCGAGACGTGCGGCGCCGCCATGCTCGTTCCCGTCTGCTCGCAATAGAGCACCTGCGTCTTCTCTCCTCCCACCGGCTGCACTCCTACACCCTCGTATTTGATCTTCTCCTTGCCGGACGCACACGAAATGATGCGTTCACCCGGTGCCACCAGATCCGGCTTCAGCCGCCCGTCACCCGTGGGCCCGCGCGAGGAGAAATACGAGACACCATACATATGCGGCATGTCGCGGTGCGTCGACCCCACCGTGATCGCCAGCTCCGCGTTGCCCGGATCAGTGATCGTCAGGTCGTTGTAGTGCGCCTCGGCAGCTCCGCTCGAGTTCACCAGCGCCGAGTATCCCGCATTGCCGGCGGAGACGACCACGCTGACGCCGCACTTCACGAGACGATTGACCTCCACGCAGATCGGGCTCTGTCCACACGCGAACCAGCGCGGATCAAAGTCGTAGCCAAGGCTCATGTTGACGCCGTGCACGAGCAGTCGGCGTCCCGATTGATTCCATTGCTGGATCTTGTCGATCGCCATGAGGACCCAACTCACCTTTCCCTGCCCTGCTGTCTGCTTCGGGTTCGGGCTCTGCTGGTCCTTGTCGGCGATGACCTTCATGCTCACGATCATGCACCGCGGCGCCATCCCGGAGATCATCTCGATCGAATCGAGTCGCGGCACGCCTTTGTTCGTCGCTTCGTCGCGCGATTCCGTTCCAACGACCGGCTTCGCGGGACCATCCGATTCCCAGTAGCCGGCGATGATGCCTGCGACGTGCGTCCCATGGCCAAGATCGTCGACCTGCGCCGTGGCGCTCTCCGGCGTTGCGCTCGTATTGGCCGGCGTGAAATCGCAGTGCGCGAGCGGCGACTTGATCGCGAACGAATCGATCGGACCCCACGGCGACTTCTCGCGCTTGAAGTGCGGATGATCGCCCTGGACGCCCGAGTCGAGCACCGCCCAGACGACGTCGCGGCCGTCGGCGCGAAATGCACGCTGCGCCGCGTCGACCTTCACCGTCGAGCCCGAACGCGTGAGCGTCACGGAGATCTCGGTGTCTTCCCAGATTCTGTAGACGACCGTATTCGCCTGCCCGCCCTCCTCGATGAGCTTGCGCGCCTCGGCCGCGAGCGCGAGGATCTGCTCTGCCGAGAGACACGCAAACACGTAGTGGGACGCGAGCGCGTATTTCACCCTGAGATCCTTCGCGCGCTGCTCGACGTACTGCTGCGCCTTCGCCATGCCCTCGCGATAGAACTCGTTGAGCGAGATGATGACGTCGAACGACTCGCCCGCCTTGTTCTCGGCGATCGCCGTGCGCACCCGCGACAACAGCGGTTCCGCGACGACCGAGCGCAGCATGTTGACGCGGATGTCTTCATGCCTTGCAATACGGTCCGCCTTCATCGCCTTTGCATCGTCGGCGACGACCTGATCGCGCGCTTCCTGGACCTCGGCCGCTTCGGTCGGGGGTGTCTTGGCGAGTTCGTCCTTCTGGGGCTGGTCGCCCATGATGTTCTCGAGCAGAGGGGGCGTGGGAGGGATTATGCCTCCGGAGAATCCGGCCCAATATGCCCCGCGCAGGCGATGCTCGCCAGACGACGAGAGCTGTCTCCTGCTGATTGGACATTTCTCACGCGAGAGCTGCGTTTCTAGCGCACCCGCTTGAATCGAATGTCGAGCGCGCGATTGGAGAAGATCGCGAAGCCCGACGCTCTGCCCCGTGCGTCGCGTGAGAAGCGCAACGAGCCGATTGGGGAGGCGAAGCTGTCGAGGTAGGATGGCGTGAGTCCCAAGTACTCCTCGGGGCGACGCAGCAGCATCAGCTTGCCATCTCGTACGATGATGCGGAGCTCCACATCGAGCTCGTCGCTCACGTAGCGTCCCGTGTAGTCGGACAGGGTCAGCTTGGCGGGCGCGTTGGCGATCTCCTCGAAGCGACTGGAGTCGCCCATCGCGCGAACCAGTACGAACGACTTCTTCCCGTTGGTGCGATTGAACGATGCCTCGCCGTTCGGCATCCGGAAGCGAGTCGCAGCGAGTGGGACCAGCGCGTTTGCGCCGCCGGCAGTGAGCGAAGTCTCGGTCGCGACGAGATTCATCACCTGATTCGTGACAGGATCGCGATACAGGCCCGCCCACTGTGCCAGCGCTGCCTTTGACAGCTGAATCGAGGCATCTGTGGCCTTCGCGATCGGCGTCGGCTTGATGAGCACGAGGTCAGCGACCTGATGTCCGAGCGATCCCGCGTTCACGCCACCGTTGCTGCACCACACTGCGACGGAGACATGCTGGTCTGGGTAGCGCGCAAGCACCGTCTTGTAGCCGGCCGTCGAGCCGTTGTGGCTGACCTCGCGAACACCGTCGTAGTCGATGACGCCGAGTCCAAGCGCATAGAAGCTCAGGCGGCCGTTCGTGAGCTGCATGCGCGTCTCGAGCGTCGGCGTCAACGTCGGACCGCCGACCGTCGTCCGGTCGAGATTCTCGTTCCACTTCAGGAGGTCGTCCATCGTGCTGAGCAGACCTCCGTTGCCGATCATGTTCGTGAACGGCATGTCCTGACGATAGCCGTCCTTCGCGGGCGAGTACGCCGTCGCGCGATTCGCGACAACGCGAGTGAAGTCGTCGCGCCACTGCGTGTGTGTCATGCCGAGTGGTCCGAAGAGACGCTCCTGACTGAAGTCGCGCAGCGATTTCCCACTCACACGTTGGACGATGATGCCGGCGAGTGCATAGCCCGTATTGCTGTAGAGGTAGGCGCTCCCCGGCGGGAAGTTCAGCGAATGTTGATGCGTCACCAGATCGAGCGTCGTCTCCGGCGAATGCACCTGCGTACCCGGCCCTCGACCCTCGATGGAGAGGAGTCCCCACTGGTCGCGAAGCCCGCTCGTGTGCGTGAGGAGGTTGCGAATGGTGATCGTCCTTCCGAAGTCCGGGACTTCGGGCAGATACTTTCGAATGTCGTCATCGAGGGAGAGCTTACCGTCCTGCTGGAGCAGGACGAGCGCGGCGGCGGTAAACTGCTTTGCGACCGAGCCGCTCTCCATGACCGACGAATCCGTGAGCGGCACGCCATACTCGAGATTGGCGGAACCGTAGCCGTGTGTGTAGAGCGTGCGACCGTCCTTCGCGACGCCGACCGCGCATCCCGGGGTGTTGCGATCGAACCGCGCGAAGATCTTGTCGATGCGCGATGGAAGGTCCGGCTGTTGTGCGCCGAGTGCGAACGGTGCGAGCAGCGCCGCAGCGATGGCGAGTCGAAGGGGGTTCGCGATCATTTGAGTCATTCAGGCCGGACGAGCGCAACGACGAATTGTTTCACAGTATACGTCCAGTGTCGTCCCGAGCGAAGTCGAGGGACCTGCTCTTCGTTTGTCCGTAGTACGACGCAACCCAACTTCTCGCCACGATTCCCGATGCGCAACACTCAGCTCACGCGCTTCTTCCTGCTCCTCATCGCGTGTGCGACAACCGCTGGCGCACAGACGCCACCCGTCGCGCCGACACTCACCGTCCTCCGCGCCGCTCGACTCGTCGATCCAAAAAGCGGCGTCGTGACCACCAACGCCGTCGTGATCGTCGAGGGCGACCACATCAAGGCCGTCGGCAGCGGTCTCGCGTCACCCGCCGGTGCCCGCGTGATCGACCTCGGCAACGTCACGCTGCTCCCCGGTCTCATCGACACGCATACCCATCTCCTCCAGAACTACAACGGCCGGCTCGGCGGCGACGACGAGAACATGTTGAACACCGTCGCCACGATGTCACCCGCCGCGCGCGCACTCCTCGGCGCACAGATGGCACGTGAGGATCTCGAGGCCGGCATCACCGCCGTGCGCGACGTCGGCAACTCCGGCTGGAATGGCGACGTCGCACTCAAGGATGCCATCAGCCGTGGCTACGTCATCG
>JBDSML010000262.1:0-11665 GCA_039915865.1 Gemmatimonadaceae bacterium
GGTGCGTGAGATGATCGCCTTCTCGCCTGCGACCTCTCCCTCGGCGAAGTGGTAGTACTTGATGGCCGAGAGATCGGTTGCCGTGAGCGATTGCAGGATGCCGGCAGTTTTCGGCCCCTGTACGGCGAGCAGCGTCATCTCGTCCGTGGCGTCGTGGATGTCGACGCCAAACTCCCCGGCATGACGCACGATGTGTGCGTAGTCCTTGGGCGCATTGCTGGCGTTGACCACCATCATGACCTTGTTCGGGAATCGATAGACGAGGCAGTCGTCCTCGATCGTTCCGCGGTCGTTGAGGATGGTGGAGTAGTGCGCCTGCCCCACAGCAAGTGTGGCGACGTTGTTCGTCGTCACATGATTGACGAAGTCGATCGCCCTGGTGCCGTTGATCCAGAATTCGCCCATGTGCGAGACGTCGAACACGCCACATCCGTCGCGCACCGCCTTGTGTTCGGCGACGATGCCGCTGGGATACTGCACGGGCATCTCGTAGCCGGCAAACGGGACGATTTTCGCACCGAGTGCGACGTGGATGTCGTGAAGAGGAGTGCGCTTGAGCGATGTGATCGGAGCGTCGGCCATGTCGTCGGTCTGGTTCGGGAGAGGGATGAATAATGCGGGGTTGGCATCCCGGTGTGCCAGTGTGACAGGACCGCGACACGGCACGGCCGTTGCCTTAATGTGATCACGGTCACAATGGAATCGGATATCGTGCAACTCACCAAGCGACAGCAGTGGAGTCTCTTTGCGGCTGCGGCCAGTGCGGTGGCTGCTCCAATCGCCGAACGGGCGGTTGTGGCGGCGTGGCGTCTGGCAGCGGGAGAGGATCCGCCGGAAGACCCTGCGGGCCCGGATGTCGATTGGGGCCGAGCGATCGTGTGGACGGCGACGGCGGCGGTCTTCGTCGCGGTGGCGCAGGTGGTGGCGCGGCGGGGAGCCGCGATCGCATGGGAGCACGCCATCGGTGAGCGTCCCCCGCGACAAAGCATGAAGCGGACGCGGAAGCGTTCGAGGAACTGACCAGCGGGTCAGCAAGCGACCTCTTGCGTGAGCGGAGGAACGGAGACAGGCTGGCGCATGCGCGACGATGCGAAGCGACACAGCACGACCGGACTCGCGGACGTCAGGATCGACTGGCGAATCGGAGTAACATGCGCGCTGGGACTGAGCCTGGTCTTCGCCGCACAGAGCTATGTGAACGACCCGACGACGACGTCGTTCGGCGTCCTCGTCGCGCGCCAACTCGTCACGTGGCTGCTCTGGCTCGCGTTCACGCCGGTCATCTTCGACGTCGGCCGACTGATGCGCCGGCGTGGGGTGCTGCGTCCAAGCTCGCTGGCGCTTTTCATCGTCGCGGGCCTCGTCATGTCCGCCGTCCACGCCACGACGAGCGTCATCGTGCAATCCGCGCTCGACATCACGCAGAGCGGCGAACTCGGGACCGCGATCATGATGTCGATCTCGCGCTATCTCGCAACGAACCTCGTTCGCTTCGCGTGCATCTCGTCGATCTATCTCGCCATCGCATACCATCGCGATGTTCGCGAACGAGAGGGCAATGCGGCGCTGCTCGCCACGAGTCTCGCGCAGGCGCGTCTCGAGACGATCGAAGGGCGACTGCAGCCACACTTCCTGTTCAACACACTGAATGCGCTCAAGACGCTGATCGGCGAAGATCCGCGCGCCGCCGAGGACATGGTTCAGCACTTGAGCGAATTGCTTCGGGCAACGCTCGACGCAAACACGGCACACGAAGTGACGCTCCAGCACGAGCTGGATGTCCTGTCGCACTACATCGCCATTCAGAGATCGCGGTTCCATGCGCGACTCGAGGTGATGATCGAGTCGGAGCCGGATGCACTCGCGGCGTACATACCGCATTGCATGCTGCTGCCGATCGTCGAGAATGCCATTCGCCACGGGATCGCTCCACGCGACGCGGCGGGCACGGTGTGGATTCGTGGCATCCGACATGGTGATGCGCTCCACCTGCACGTGCAGGACGACGGCGTCGGCATTGGGCGCGCGCCGCCGGCCACAGGCAGCCGAGGGATCGGTATCGGCAGCACGCGTGCGAGACTGACGCAGCTCTACGGAAGTGCAGGCCGCTTTCATATCGGTCAGGTGCTGCCAACAGGCACGCTGGTCACGATCGAGTTGCCCTTCCGCACCGAGGCGCGAGGGTCGGAGGTTCGGCCGTCCTGATGCGCCCATTCGACGAGGCCGCGCCGGCACGGGCCATCGTCGGCTTCACCGTGGACGACGACGGACACTGGGTGGCGACGCTGTCGTGTGGCCACGGTCAGCACGTGCGTCACGAACCGCCATTGCAAAGTCGTCCATGGGTGTTGAGCCCAGAGGGCCGAGCGTCGCGCATCGGGGCGATGCTGCCGTGTATGCGATGTCTGTCGGGCGAGGCCACTTAACCGCCACCGCTCAGCGTGACCACGCTCCCGCCGATCACCTTCCATCCGTCGGCGAAGGACTTCCACGCGCGGAGGTAGCGAAAGCGGCCGTCGATCGGCTGGCCCATGTAGTTGCCAACCAGGGTCACCGTCACCGCGACGATCGCATCGTCGCCGATCACACTGATCTGCCGATCGCTCGCGTGGACGGTGTGCAGACAGATGCCTCCGGTGCGATAGTTCGCGAGATCCATCGCCTTCGTGGCGGTCTCGCCGGCGGGGCCGTTGAAGAGCAGCGCGTCATGGAGCAAGCGATCGAGCAGTGCTACGTTGCTCGTCTTCATCGCCTCGAGCAGTTGTTCTTCCGCGGCGACGATCTGCGGTTCGATGTCAGATGCCATGCTCTGCCAAGCCGAGGGTGATCCGATGTGCCACGTCCGTCAGGAAGACCTGCCATTCAAGGGAAGTTCGCAGCAATTCGTCGGAGCCGACAATGGCCAGGAAGACATCACGTGATGGTGAAGCCCTGCGCCTCGAGATATGCCTTGCTGATGTCCGCAGACTCGCGAGCGGAGCGATCCGGCGTAGTGACGGCGTCGAGCTCGACGACAGCCCATCCGCCGAACGCCGTTGCGCGCAGGGCGTCGAACACGGCGGGAAGGTTCACGCGACCGTTCCCGAGCTCGACGAAGCGATAGCCCAGTCCACCGGTGATGGTCTCGACGTCCGTAAGGTGCACGAAACCGAGTCGCTCGCGATGGCGGCGAATGGCGTCGGCGGGATCACCGCCACCCTGCAGATAGTGACCGACGTCGAGCAGCAGCTTCACGTTGCGCGGATCAGATTCCGCGAGCACGTGCTCGAGGTTCTCGGGCCGTTCGCCGATGGTGCCCATGTGCGGATGGTACGCCAGCGTTACACCGAACTCCGCGCACTTGTGTCCGATCTCCGCGAGCAACTGTCCGAGCCGTGTGCATTGTTCCGGCGTGACGTCCGCAGAGGGCTTCAGGTCGGTGACCTGCAAAAACGACCCGCCCACGTCGCCGACGAACCTGGCGCGCGCCACGTGCTCGTCGATCATTCTCGTCTCACTGGCGGGATCGAGCGTCACGCTGCCGCTCGTCACTGCGACGATCTGCAGCTTCTTCTGCGCCATGAGGTCGCGTAGTACCGACGGCTGCCGCATGAAGTGGCCCATCACGCTCGGCCGGAATTGAATCCCGGGAAAGCCGAGCTTCGAGATCTCGTCGATGGCAACGAGTTCGAGATTGCCCCACGTGCTCGCGGAGTAGCCGAACCGGAATCGTACAGCGCCGGTTGCGGTGGCCGCTGGTGTGCTGCGCGCGCAAGCCACCGCGGCGACAGCGAGCGAAGCGAGGAACTCACGACGACTGACTGACATGCACTCCGCTGGCGGATGGTTGAAGGCGCGTAGGCGATCTCGTATGATGCAACATCTTCAATTTGGGAACCCGACGTGATCAAAGCCAGAACCGCCGCGCTGCTGCTCGCGGTCATCGCAGCGTCTTATGCGGCTCGCGCACAGTCGAGCGCGCCGAACACGCTCACCGCCGCCGAGAAGTCGGCGGGTTGGCACCTCCTCTTCGACGGATCGACGTTCAAGGGCTGGCGCGGACTCGGCTACGACACCGTGCCCACGGCGCATTGGAAGGTCGTGAACGGAACCATCACGAAGATCGCCAAGAAGAACGTCGCGAAGATGCCCGATGGACAGCCGGCCGACGGCGGCGACCTCATGACCACCGACGCGTGGCGCAACTTCGAGCTGACGTTCGAGTGGAAGGTGCCGCCCGGCTCGAACAGCGGCGTGAAGTACAACGTCTCGGAGCAGATCTCGAAGAAGACGTCGAATCACGCGGCACTTGGCTTCGAGTATCAGGTGCTCGACGATTCGCTCAACAGCGACAACAAGATTCCGACGCACCGCGCCGGCTCGCTGTACGACCTCATCACGCCGAATGACGAGAAGCACCTCATGCCGGTGGGACAGTGGAACAGCTCGCGCATCGTGCTGCGCGGCAATCACGGCGAGCACTGGCTCAACGGAAAGATGATCGTCTCGTACGATCTCGGCTCGCCGCGAATGGACTCACTGCTCGCCAAGAGCAAGTATCGCACGGTGGCGGGCTTCGCTGACCGGCGCGAGGGACACATCATCCTGCAGGACCACAACGACGAGGCGTCGTTCCGCTCCATCAAGATTCGCAAGCTGAACCCGTGAGCTGATCATCAACACGAGCCGAATGTGACCGAGTTGGCCGACGCGCGGTTGGGCTGGGAGCACGACCCTACCCCCAACCGCCGAGCGTCCCATGCGCCTCAATCGTCTGGTCATCGCCGCAGCGATCGCCCTCGCCACCATCGCCGCCAGCACGCAGCAGGCGACCGCCACGTCCGGTGACGTCGGCGCCGCCGAGGTCATGCGAATTCGCGCGCATTTCGACAGCGTCCTGTCGCAGCTCAGCGCCCGGGAAGTGTCGGGGCTTACCGCTGCGCAACGCACACGCCGGACGGCAGTCCTCGAAATGCTGCGCGCATACCAGACCCGGGGCGTCTTTCCGCACAACTATGACTTCCCGGGTGAAGCAGTCCCGTATTTCGTCGACCGGAAGACGGGTACGCAGTGCGCGGTCGCGCACCTGCTCGCGTCGACGGGACACCGCGACCTCGTGGATCGCGTCGCGCGCGCGAACAACAATGTCTGGGTGCGTGAGCTCGCCGGCGACTCGGCATTCACGCGATGGCTCAGCGACAATGGCCTGACGCTCAAGGAGGCAGCGTTCATTCAGGTGCCGTATGCGCAGCCGGTGTCGCAGGCCGAAGTTGCCCGCAACGTCGGATTCGCCGTTGCCGCACCCTTCGCCCTCGGCGGCGCAATGGCGACGACGCTGTGGAACCTGACGAGCAATTCGGATGGCCATCGTACGCGCGTCAGCAAGATCGGGGTCATCTCCGGACTCGCGACGGTCGGGCTGGGTGCCGCGGTGCTCGCGAAGTCGGAGTTCAACCGTGGCTATGCGGCGTCGGGGGTCGCAGTCGGCCTGACGAGTGTCGCGCTATCGATGCGTTCGATGAGCAACCACTCTACGATCATGGCGCAGCGGGAGGCGGAAAAGGCGCGGATGATAGCGCAGACCGCCGTGGTGCCGATGGTGGACGCGAGCAACGGCGGCAGCGCTGGTCTCGCGGTGTCGATCCGCTTCTAGCGCTCATCGCGGTATCGCATCACGAGCGCCGCTCCGGGATCATCCGGAGCGGCGCTTTTCGTTCACACCATCCCAACGAGCCGCTCGATCTGGCGAGCGTGTCTCGTGATATGGACGATGTGGATGCGGAAGCCGTCGCCGAGGTTCATCGTCGGCGCCCACGATGGCAATGCGGGCGACCCGATGCGAAGCGCACGCCAGTCGAATGACGCGGCGGCATCCATCGCCTGAACGAACCGCATTTCTCGCGCGAGCATCGCCTCGACGATGCCGTTGCGCGGCGTCGGCCCCGGCGCGAAGACTTTCGGGCCCTTGAGCGGTTTGGGGTTGAGTAGCGAAGCGGCAATGCGTGCACCGATGAACGACGGCTTCCAGTCGCGCGCCGGCGCACCGGCGTCCTGACGCGAGGTACGCATCAACTTCGCCAGCGGCTCCTCGTACAACTCGTCGGCCACGACGAGATGCTCGAGCACCTGCCCCACGCTCCAGCCGTTCGGCTCGGGGTATTCGTTGAGCTTCGACGCATCGAGTGGCCGGACGAACCCCGCGATCTTCTCGCGCGTGGCAATCGCCTCGGCGCGGAGTTGCTTGTGCAGCTCTCGTTGTTGCAGTCGCATGGGACGCGTGGTGGAAGGTCGAAGCGAAAACGTGACACACGACAATACTAGCCTGGGATTGTACCTTGTTGCCGGCTTAGTGGGTGTACGACACCATCAAGGGAGACAACATGAGTGAGCATGCACCAACGTCGGACGGCAGCGGCGAGCGAGCACAGCCCGAGTCGCTCCGTGCGCGCAGCCTTCAGGCTTCGTTGACCGTCAAGGATGTGCAGCAGAGCATGGAATGGTATCGCGACGTCGTGGGCTTCACGGTCGACGAGCAGCACGAGCGCGAGGGGAAGCTGATGGCCGTCTCGCTCAAGGCAGGGACGGTTCGTCTCCTGCTCGGGCAGGACAACGGCGCCAAGGGCTGGGACCGGCTGAAGGGCGAGGGCTTCTCGCTGATGCTGATCACGAACCAGGACGTCGACGGCATCGCGGCCCGGATCAAGGCGATGGGAGGCACGCTTTCATCCGAGCCGACCGACATGCCGTGGGGACAGCGGGTGTTCCGTGTGAAGGACCCGGACGGATTCGTGCTCGTCATCGCGTCGGAGCGAGCGTAGCGGACGTGAAGCGTGAGGGATTATCGCGTCCGAATCGGCGGCAACGGCTTCGAGCGATCCTCATACGGACGGAGATTCCACTCGAAGAACGTCCACGTGCGGTTCCACGAATCGATCTGCGCCGGCGAGTCGACGCGCTCGAGCGTGACTGGATCCACGCGGCGGCTGAAGGCATGTCCGACCGACGCACCCCACGGTGCCGGGTTCTCGTAGATCTTCGTTTCGGCGAGATCGGGCTTGAGCGAGCGCAGCGTGTGCACCATCTGCTGGTCCTCGACGAAATTCACGTCTTCGTCATTCGTGGCGACGTGAACGAGGATCGGCACCTTGAGGTTCTGCACGTGAAATACCGGCGAGCGCTTGATGTACTCCTCGCGCTTCTCGAAGGGGAGTCCACCGATTCCCGGCTCGGCCGCGTAGTCGCGCTGGTAGCCTGGCCCCTTATACGAGAGCCGAAACACGAGATTGGTGACCGGCACGATCGCCGCGCCCGCCTTGAATGGATTGTCGTCGCGAAAGAGCGAGTGTGCCGTGATGAATCCACCGTGGCTCCATCCCATCATGCCGAGTCGATCCATGTCCACGTACGGCAGCGTCTTCAGGTAGTCGACCGCGGAGATGGCGTCGTCGATCTCCATGCCACCGTAGTCGATCGCGAGGTAATGCTCGGCGCCATGGCCGGTGCTTCCACGATAGTCCGGTGTGATCACGACATATCCGCGCTGCACCGCCTCGCGCACGAATGGGAGCATGGTCGCTCCCCAGTCGCTGTGAACGCCGCCGTGCACCCACACCATCGCCGCGTGTCCCTTCGCACCGCGCTTCGTGAGCGGCGCGAAGAGATATGCGGGCACTTCCCGTCCGTCGACGCGGCTCTTGTAGGTCACCTTCCTGAATTCCATGACGCCCACGCTGCGGGCGGCGTACGTGCTGTCGGTAGCGCGCTTCGCTGCCGTCTGCGACGCGAAGTCTGCGGGGCGCGGAAGGTCTCCGACCTTGTTGCTGACGTACAGCTGTGCGATGCGCGCCGAGTCCATCGCGACAGCCGCTCGGCGACTGGTCGCAGGACGGACGGGTTGGGTCGCGGGCGTCTGCGCCTCGCAGACGACCGCTGGCGTGGCGAGCATTGTTGCGGCGAGCAAGAGCCTGGTGGGTGCCACGAACATGAAGCTCCTCGAGATGATGTGGTGGGATGAACGAGCAATATGCTCTGCGCGCCTCGGCGCCGACCAGTTCCGGCGCGCGGCGAAAGCGGACATATTTTTTCTGTATATGACGACATCTTTCCGGCATCTCATCGTCGCTGCGGCACTCCTCGCCGCCGCGCCACACGCTACGCCTGCGCAAGCGTCGACGGCAGCACGCGTACAGCGTCAGGATCTGATAGCCGACGACGGCCATCACCTCGCCCTGTGGGTGGCGCGACCCGCCGGCCAACCCAAGGGCGAGATCGTGCTGCTGCACGGACGCACCTGGAGTGCGCTGCCGAACTTCGACCTGCATGCGCCGGGACAGCGGGTCTCGGTCATGGAGGCGCTCGCAGGAATGGGCTATGCAGCCTACGCGCTCGACCAGCGTGGCTACGGCGCCACGCCGCGGGACAAGACAGGCTGGCTCACGCCGGTGCGCGCTGCCGCAGATGCCGAAGCCGCGACCGACTGGGTGGCGGCGCGCGCGCCGGGCAAGCGCCGTCCGGCGCTGCTCGGTTACTCGCGCGGCTCAGCCACCGCGATGCTCGCGGCGCAACGGCATCCCGAAAAGCTGTCATCGCTGATCATGTACGCGCCGTACTACAGCATCACGACACGTCCCGAGGTGCCCGCCGAGCCGACCACGCCACCGCGCGTTGCCACGACGACGAAGGCAGCCGGTGAGGATTTCCTGACGCCCGACTCCACGCCGCCCGGTGTAAAGGCAGCCTACGTGCGTTCCGCGGTGCGCAGCGATCCGGTGCGCGTCGATTGGCGGCACGAAGAGCAGTTCAACGCGCTCAACCCGCTGAAGATTCGCACGCCGACGCTCATCCTGCACGGCGAAGCCGATCCGATCGCGAAGGATGCGGACCTGCCGACGTTTTTCATGAGACTGGGAGCTATCGATCGCTCATGGGTGGTGCTCAGCCATGCCGATCACGTCGCGCATCTCGAGCGCACCGCGGCGTTCGTGCATGCGGTCACCAGCTTCCTCGAGCGTCCCGGCGGGCGTCAGGTGCGCTGAGGCGTTCGTCGCACGAGCACGAAGGTGGTGGCATTGTCCGGCCGGTCCTCGAGTCCCTCGGCAAGGATCGTGAGTCCGTAGTGCTTCGCGGCCCACGGTGCGGCGATCGCGGCGACGGACAGCTCGCGCCTCATGGCGACCATGCGCGCCGCGCCTGCCGTATCGTGCGCCTCGACGGTGCGAATGGCGGGATGCTGGGCGAGAAACTTCGTGCACTGCTTGAGCGCGACGGGATGACTCAACACTTCGCGCACCTGATCGATCGTCGCATCCGGTAACCCCATGAGCGCGAGTCGCACGGGTAACGCGAGCTCGCGCATGCGGTCGAGCGACGGGAACTGCGCCAGCGCGTCGATGGCAGCGCTCACCGGGCCGGCGATGAGATTCTCGATTGGAATGACCGCGTAATCGGCGTGACCGTTGACGACGGCGCGCACCGCGGCATCGAATGTGTCGCACGGCAGCAGTGAGAGCTGGCCAGCGACGAGCAAAGCAGCGGCTCGCTCGCTGAATGCTCCGGTCTCTCCCTGAAACGCGACGATTGGGCGCACGGCGGCAAGTTGGCCGCCGTGCGCATCCAGTGCAAGGAACAGCTGGGAGCGAAAGCAGGTCCCTCGATGTCGCTCGGGGCGACGACCTGCGTTCCGCCAAGCCGCTAACGGGCTTCGTGCGCGGCGGGTGTCTTCAGTTCTCGATCCGTGAGCGACCGTTGGTCACCGACCTTGGGCGGTGCGCCGGTGATCATTCCCTTCACCAGCTCGAACAGCACGACAGGCCTCGGCTGCGTCACGACGAGGTACTCGACCGATTGCGCCTCGACCATGATGAGCGCCAGGCGCGGATCGTCCGCACTGCCGTCGCGGTCGCCGCCCTGGTCGCCGAACCACGCCTTCCAGTCCGGCTTGTACAGCTCCTTGATCGTCGCGCGGTCCTGCGTCACGGTCGCGATGCCGGACACGGACACCCATTCGCGCGACTTCACGTGATAATACGCGAGGTTGACGTGCGCGTCGTTCGCGAGCTCATCGAGCTTGTGCGCCGAGATGTCGGTGACGAACCAGAGGTCCACGCCGGTGACACGCTCCTGCGTCGCCATCGGACGCGAGACGAGATGGCCATCGGCGCGGCGTGTGGTGAACATCGCGATCTCGATGCCGTCGATGAGCTTGTACAGGTCTTCGAGCTTCTTCCCCGTCGGCGTGTGCTCGTCGCGATCGGGGTCTGCTGTTTTACGGTCGGTCATATGGACGCACTCTCGGTTGGAGATCACTGATGCGGCAAAGAGCAGGTCATGGGGCAGAAGGCGTGCCCGCGCCCTCGCCAACCATGCTTCCTCGGCACAGCCGCTCGATGTAGGTTGGCGACATGAAACAAGGCACGATGACCGCCGTTGCGGCTCTCCTCCTGAGCGCCTGCGCATCCGCACCGCCGCGCCCGCGCGAAACGATCCCGACCGTGAGCGGCGAGACTCGAACCAGAAATGGAATCCAGTACGTCGACGTCATTCAGGGCACTGGTACGCCGGTGGCGAATGGCAAGTGCGTGTACACGCACTACACGGGCTGGCTCACCGACGGCACTCGGATCGACACATCGCGCGACGCGGAACCAGTTGCGTTCATCCAGGGCACCGGCAAGGTCATGCGCGGCTGGGAAATCGGCTTCGAGGGCATGCGCGCTGGAGCGCGCCGCCGGCTGATGATTCCCTACCAGCTCGCGTACGGCGCGGCAGGCAATCCGCCGCTCGTGCCCACTCACGCCGACATGATCTTCGACGTCGAGCTGGTGGCGGTGACGGATGCCACCAACCACCAGTGCCGCGCATGGAAGGACCTCAGCCGCTCAGGTTGAGGCGCCCTTCCACTTCCCGCGCGTGAAGTCGGGGAACTTCATCGGCATGCTGCCCTTCGCCACCGACTTCTCCGACAGCGGACCGGGCGCGCTCCATGACGCGGCATCATACACGTTCATGTCGGGGGCGAGTCCTTCGCGCATGCAGGTGACCAGACGCCACGCCATGATGAAGTCCATGCCTCCGTGGCCACCGGTGCGGGCTCGCTCGCCCTGCTCCTTCCACCACGGATGCTCGAACTCGGCCTTGTAGTCGTCGATGGTCGTCCAGGCGTCGTTCTTCCCGCGACCTTCGACGTAGATGCGCGGCGGATAGTCCTCGAACAGCCCCTTCGTCCCTTCGATGCTGTTGATGCGGCTGTACGGTCGCGGGCTCGACACGTTGTGCTCGAGGCGGATCGTGCGTCCCTTTGCGGTCTTGATCAGTGAGCTGTTGAGATCACCGGTGACGTACTTCTCCTTCCACCGCGGATCGTCCTTCGGCAGGTGATCCTCGCGCCATTTGCTGAGGCCCATCTCCGGAGTGCTCATCGACACCATGTAGTCGAAGCGATCGCCACGATCGATGCCGAGGTACCACGCCACTGGGCCAAGGCCATGCGTGGTGTAGAGATTTCCGTTGCGTTCCGTGTGGTTGGCACGGCGCCACAGCCCCTCGTCGCGCGTCTCGAACAGGATTGAACGCAGGTCGTGATTGTAGGCGGCACCGCCGTGCTTGAGCTCTCCGAAGAGCCCCGCCTTCACCATCTGTAACACCATCGTCTCGTTGTAGCCGTAGCAGCAGTTCTCCATCATGATGC
>JBDSML010000286.1:0-2913 GCA_039915865.1 Gemmatimonadaceae bacterium
CCACCGCATCGAGCGCTTCGCGTGCCGTCTCCGGCCCGGTGCCCACATAGACGCCATGCATGCCGACGTCGGCGTGAAACGACTGGAACGTGTACACCGAGTACGCCAACCCGAGTTCCTCGCGCACGCGCTGGAAGATGCGCGAGCTCATGCCACCACCGAGGAGGACGCTCAGCAGCACGAGCGCGTGGCGACGCGGGTCGCCGTGCGGAATCGTCGCGCTGCCGACGACGATGTGCGTCTGCGCCCCGTCGCGCTTGACGTGCCTGCGCAACGGCGTCTCGGCCACTGCTGGCGGCACGACGAGTCGCGACGCGTCGCCCGGGCGGTCGTCAGCCCAGCCGGTGCGCTCGAGCGTGGCGAGCAGTGCGTCGTGATCCACGTTGCCCGACGCCGCGACGATCAGCTGCGAGGGGTGGTACGCGCGGGCATGCAGACCCTGAAGGTCGTCGACACGCAGGTCGGACACGGAGTCGCGCGTCCCGAGAATCGAATAGCCGTAGGGATGCTGTCCCCACAACGACTCGCTGTGCATCTCGAATACGAGATCGTCGGGCGTGTCGTCCACCATCCCGATCTCCTCGAGCACGACCTTCCGCTCGAGATCGAGGTCGCTCTTCCGCAGCAGCGGACGGAAGACGAAGTCCCCGATGACGTCCGCAGCGATGTCGAGATGTTCGTCGAGCACGCGCGCCTGATACACCGTGTGCTCGCGCGACGTATACGCGTCGAGCGAGCCGCCAAGCGCCTCGAGCTCCAGGGCGATCTGCTTCGCCGATCGCTTCTTGGTGCCCTTGAACACCATGTGCTCGAGGAGGTGGGAAACACCCATCTTCTCGCGGGGCTCGTGCAGCGATGCAGCGCGAATCCATGCCCCGAACGCGACCGACCGCACTCCCGGCATACGCTCCGAGAGTACGGTCAGTCCATTGGGAAGCACGGTCCGGCGGAATCCATCCGCCGGCGTGTCACCGCGGTCCACTAGCGGCGGCCGCGGCCTCCGCCGCTTCCGCTCCGCGGACGCTCTTCACGCGGCGGACGATCGCCTTCCGGACGCGGCGGACGCGGCTCTTCGTCGGGCATGCCCTCGGGACGCGGCACCAGTGCCTTCATCGACAAGCGCAGACGCCCACGCTCGTCGCGGTCGAGCAGCTTGACCGTGACGCGATCGCCCTTGTTCACGACGTCTTCCGTCTTGTCCGTGCGGCCGTGCTTCAACTCGGAGATGTGCACGAGGCCTTCCGTGCCGGGCATGATCTCGACGAACGCGCCGAACGCCGTCGTCGTCTTGACCGTGCCTTCGTAGGTGGCGCCGATCTCCGGCTCCGCCGTGATCGCCTGCACCATCTGGCGTGCGCGCTGCATCGCCTCGCCGCCGACGGCAGCGATGGTGACGAGACCCGTGTCGTCGACGGTGAGCTCGGCCCCCGTCTCGTCCTGGATACCACGGATCGTCTTGCCCTTCGGTCCGATCAAGTCGCCGATCTTCTCGGGGTTGATCATCAGCGTCACGATGCGCGGCGCGAACGGGCTGAGCTCCTCGCGTTGTGTCGTGATCACCTTGTTCATCTCGCCGAGGATGTGCAGGCGGCCTTCCTTGGCCTGTGCCAAGGCCTCCTTCATGATCTGGAGGTCGAGACCCTCGATCTTGATGTCCATCTGGATGGACGTGATCCCGTTCGCCGTGCCGGCGACCTTGAAGTCCATGTCGCCGAGGTGGTCTTCGGTGCCGAGGATGTCGGTGAGGATTGCGTACTTCTTGCCTTCCTTGATCAGGCCCATCGCCACACCGGCGACGGCACCGCGAATCGGCACACCAGCGTCCATCATCGCGAGGGAGCCACCGCAGACCGTCGCCATGGAGCTCGAGCCGTTGGACTCGAGGACCTCGGAGACGATGCGGAGCGTGTACGGGAAGTCGGCGAAGTCCGGCAGCACGCCCTGGAGCGCACGCTCGGCCAGGTTGCCGTGGCCGATCTCCCGGCGCGAGGTGCCGCGCATCGGGCGAACCTCACCCGTGGAGAACGGCGGGAAGTTGTAGTGCAGCATGAACGACTTGGTCGTCTCGCTGGGCGAGTCGATGGTGTCGAGCCGCTGGACGTCGTTCGCGGTGCCGAGGGTGACGACGGCGAGCGCCTGCGTCTGTCCACGGGTAAACAGCGAGGAGCCGTGCGCGCGCGGCAGCAGGCCCATGTCGATCGAGATCGGACGCACTTCGTTCGGCGCACGGCCGTCGACGCGCTTCTTGGTCGTGAGGACCTGTGCACGCAGTGCATTGTACTCGAGGTCGCCGAGGATGGACTTGATCTCCTTGGCGTTCTCCGGCGTCTCGACGCCCATGGCATCGGCGATCTCGTGCTTGACCTTCTCGACCGCCTGGACGCGCGTGTGCTTGTCCTTCTGGTTGAGCGCTTCGCTGATCCTGGCATCGGCGAGGGCCTTCACCTTGTCGACGAGACCTTCCGTGACGGTCGGCTTGGTCCAGTCGAGCTTTTCGACCGTCGGGGACTGGCCGAGGAGTTCCGTCTGATAGCCGATGAGCTCCTTGATGCCGGCGTGCGCGACCGTGATGGCCTCGACGACGTCTTCTTCGCTCACTTCGAGGGCGCCGCCCTCGACCATGAGGATGGAGTCGCTCGAGCCGGCGACGATGAGCTCCATGTCGCTGTATTCGAGCTGCTGGAACGTCGGGTTGAGCACCCAGTTGCCCTGCACACGGCCGACGCGGACGCCGGCGATGGGCTCGGCGAAGGGGGTGCGACTGGCATTGAGCGCGAACGACGTGGCCACGAGGGCGAGGACGTCGGCCTTGTTCTCCTGGTCCGCAGAGATGACGTAGCAGAAGACCTGCACTTCATTCTGGAATCCTTCGGGGAACAGCGGGCGGATGGAGCGGTCGATGATGCGGCAGCT
>JBDSML010000114.1:0-5054 GCA_039915865.1 Gemmatimonadaceae bacterium
TCCATCCGCTCGCCGAGGGCTCCGAGGCGTACTACACCTACGAGAGCGGTGACTCCGCCACGTTCCGCCTCCCCGACGGCTCCTCGATTCGCCTTCGCGAGCTGAAGGTTCGTCCGCGCGTCCCCAAATGGAACCTCGCCGTCGGCTCCCTCTGGTTCGATCTCTCCGGCGGCCAGCTCGTACGCGCCGCATACCGAATGAGCGTCCCCATGGACATCAAGGCGGTGGCCGAGGAGGACGACTCTGCGTCGTTCGAGGACGTGCCGAAGCTCATCAAGCCGATGCTCTTTCCCATGACCGCTTCCGTCAGCGCCATCGGCGTCGAATACGGACTCTATCAGGGACGCTTCTGGCTCCCACGCGTGCAGGTGCTCGAAGGTGGCGCGAACGTGAGCTTCATGCGCGTGCCCTTCAAGCTCGAGCAGAAGTTCGAGTACGATCGGGTCAACGCGGGCCAGCCCCTTCCGCCCATTCCCGTCGACGACAGCACCTCGCGGCGCGCCAACAGTGGCGTCCAGGTCACCGTCGGAACACCGAGCCGCTCCGACTCGTCTCGCGCGGCGCGCCGCAATGCCCGGCGCAAGCAGCAGTGCGACAGCACGGGATTCCGCACGTACACGCGCACGAGCGAGAGCAATCCCGACCCGATCCTCACCACCGTCACGTGCGATTCGCTCAAGCTCGCGAACTCGCCGGACCTGCCCGGCTCCATCTACGACAAGGGCGACGAGACGTTCAGTGGGCCGGAGATCGACGATCTCGTGAAGCAGGCGCTCTCCATGAACGCGCAGGCCGACTTCGCGCCGCTGCCGCCCACCGGACAACTGGATAACGTGCGCTACAATCGCATCGAGGGACTGTCCTTCGGCGCGCGCGTCGACCAGCAGCTCGGCATGGGCTACAGCCTGCACGCCGACGGACGCTTCGGCGTCGCCGATCGACAACCGGTACTGGAGCTCACGGCTTCGCGCAGCGATCTCCGTCGCACACTCTCCGTAACCGCCTACAATCGCCTCGTCTCGGCGAGTGACTGGGGCAATCCGCTCACACTTGGCAGTTCCATCTCGGCGTTCCTCTTCGGGCGCGACGAAGGCTTCTACTACCGCGCGTCGGGAGTCGAGCTCACCTCGCTGCCCGACGAGGCTGCGGGCGGAGCGTTCATCTGGTCGCTGTTCGCCGAGCAGGAGCGGACCGCGAAGCAGAAGACGACCTTCTCGCTCGCGAGGGTCGTGAATGGCGCGGAGTTCGAGCCGAACTTCGAGGCGCAACGCGGCACCTTCTTCGGTGCACGCACGCGCTACATGGGCACGCTCGGCCTCGATCCCCAGGGCTTCCGGCTCTTCACCGACGTCCGCCTCGAGGGCGCGCACGCGGACACGGGGGCGTACGGACGCGCGGCGCTCGACCTCACGGCGTCACATGGCATCGGCGACGCCGGCGCAGCGGCACTCACGGTCGCCGCGGGTACATCGGCGGGCATTCTCCCCGCGCAGCGCTTCTGGTACCTCGGCGGCTCGCAGACGGTGCGCGGTCAGCGGCCGGGCCGCGAGGTGGGCGATGCGTTCTGGCTCGCGAGAGCGGAGATCGCGCGGGGCATCGGCGCGGTGCGTCCGGTGATCTTCGGCGACTTCGGCTGGGCCGGCAATCGCAACGACTGGAGCAAGATCGGACTGCCGATGTCGGGCGCTGGTGCTGGCATGTCGATCCTCGATGGGCTGATCCGGTTCGATGTGGCGCGGGGGATCAACCCGGAGCGGCAGTGGCGTGTGGACACGTATATCGAGGCGCGGTTCTAATCAGACGGCTCCTCGAGCTTGAGATAGAGCCATCAGCCGGAGCGCGAGCGTGAGCGTGAGCCTCCAGCAATGAGCACGTCAGAGCGCGAGCTCTGGCTCGAGCTGAAGCACGAGCGCTGGTGTGCTCAAAGCGGGAGGCTTCAAGCTGACGCTCATGCTCAAAGCTGTCTCTCGAACACGCACCTCGAGCAGCGCGCGTCGCTCGAGGATTATTCCGTGTCCAATCGCGGGCTTCGCAACTCGAGGAGATGGGGCGCTTCGCCGAGGCGGTCATGCCGCTGGTGGGATGACGGGATCACGCGATGACGGGTTCTTGCTGGAGGGGCCCGTCTTCACGAGGTTCACTCGATACGCGCGCATCACCCGCCGTTGTCATGCTTGCCGCTTCACTGATGCTCGCCACGGGCGCGCAGGGGCAGGCCGTCCGTGGTACGATCATCACACCCGACTCCCTCCTGGTGTCGGGCGTGATCGTCACCCTTATCGACAGCAACGGCACTCCGGTGGCTCGCGCGCTCGCTGACGACGGCGGCCGCTTCACCATGCGCGCGCCGACAGCAGGGACGTATCACATCGAGGCCAAGCGGCTCGCCTTCCGGCCCACGATCGACACGCCGATCGTGTTGCCGGAAGGCCGAGTGCTGCTCCACACGCTGGTGCTGCGCGGAGCGCCGGTGCAGCTCGACGCGGTGCGGGTCACCGCCGAGCAGTCGTGCCAGGCTCAACCCGATTCCGGGACAATGGCGTTCTCCGTGTGGGAGGAGGCGCGCAAGGCGCTTCGCGCATCGCAGCTCACGCGTCTCACCCGCGCCTACAAGGTCGACGTCACGACCTACGTGCGAAAGAAATCGACAGGCTTCAACCGCGAGCGTGGCGGCGATAGCAGCAACCTCTCGGGTATGTCGCTGCGCCCCTTCACCAGCCGCCCAGCGGAAGAACTGGCCGAGCGGGGCTACATCACACGCGGACCTCACAGCGCCGTGTACCATGCGCCCGACGAAGACGTGTTGCTGTCGGAATCCTTCGGCGCCACGCACTGCCTGCGCATCCTGCCGGATTCTGGTGGGGACGACATGGTGCGGCTCGCATTTTCGCCCATACCCGGCCGTCGACAGACCGACATCGCCGGCGTGCTGTCGATCGACCGCGCGTCATCCGAGTTGCGGCGGCTCGACTTTACCTTCGTCAACCTTCCGCCACTCGATGTCGTCGGCACGCCGGGCGGTGAGATCGTCTTCCGTCGGTTGCCCGAGGGCAGCTGGCTGATCGAGCAATGGGCCATCTGGTTCCCGTTCGCGGAACAGCGCAACGATTTGCCGCCGGCGCTCCCTGTGCCGAACTCGCGGGTCCCGGTGCGCCAGACACCAGTGATGACCACGAGGTACGGGCTGCAGACCACCGGAGGTCACGTGAATCGCGTGGCAGCGGGGGAAGAGACCCTCTGGCTCAGGCCGGCGCCCACTCCCTGATCGCCGCGAACCATCGCGGCGGCGGTGGAGTTACTCTTTGCCATGCACACCCTCCTTCGCTACCTGCGGCCGTACTGGCGCTTCGTCATCCTCGCGCTCGTTCTCGCCACGATCAACCAGGTCTTCTCGCTCCTCGACCCGTTGATCTTCCGTCACGTCATCGACGACTACGCCACGCAGTACGACAAGCACTCGCGCGCCGAGTTCTTCCGCGGCGTCGCCATGCTGCTCGGGATGGCCGTCGGCGTCGCCTTCGTGTCGCGCGTCGCGAAGAACTTCCAGGACTACTACGTCAACGTCGTCGTGCAGCAGGTTGGCGCCGATCTCTACTCCGACGGCATCAGGCACTCGCTGGCGCTGCCCTTCCAGACATTCGAAGACCAGCGCAGCGGCGAGACACTCGGCAAGCTGCAGAAGGCGCGCTCCGATACGGAACGGTTCATCAACGCATTCGTGAACCTCGTGTTTCTCACGCTCGTCGGCGTGACGTTCGTGATGGTGTACGCGTGGAATGCGCATTGGTCCATCGCGCCGGCGTTCCTGCTGACCGTGCCCGTGCTGTTCACGATCAGTTCCGCGCTGAGCAAGCGCGTGAAGACGATGCAGAAGGTCATCGTCGCCGAGACGACCGCGCTGGCCGGCGCCACCACGGAATCGCTGCGCAACATCGAGCTGGTGAAGAGCCTCGGCCTCGCGAAGCAGGAGGAGCAGCGCCTGAACTCCACGACGGGGAAGATCCTCAAGCTCGAGTTGAAGAAGGTGCGCTACATCCGCTCGATCAGCTTCATCCAGGGCACGGCGGTGAACTTCATCCGCACGTGCATCCTGTTCCTGATGCTGTACCTCATCTTCGAGAAGCAGATCACCGTCGGTCAGTTCTTCACGCTGCTCATCTACTCGTTCTTCATCTTCGGCCCCATGCAGGAGATCGGGAACGTCATCAACATCTATCGCGAGACGGAAGCGTCGCTGGCGAATTTCGAGGAGATCTTCAAGATCCCCATCGATCCCAAGCCGGTGGACCCGGTGGCCGTCGACGATCTGCAGACGCTGTCGTTCAACGATGTGAGCTTCACCCACGCGACAGCCACGGCACCAGCACTGTCCGATGTGACCTTCGATGTCGCGCGGGGGCATACCGTGGCGTTCGTGGGACCCTCGGGCGCCGGCAAGACGACGTTGGTCAAGCTGCTCGTCGGGCTGTATCGGCCGAGCCACGGCGCCATTCTCTACAATGGCGTGTCGAGCGAGCGGGTCGATCTCGATCGCTTCCGCGAGCGCATCGGCTTCGTGACGCAGGATGCGCAGCTGTTCAGCGGCTCCATCCGTGAGAACCTTCTCTTCGTGCGCCCGAACGCCACGGACGAGCAGTGCCTCGAGGTGCTGCGTCGCGCGGCGGCGCATTCGCTGCTCACGCGCGCCGACAAGGGACTGGACACCGTGATCGGCGAAGGCGGCATGAAGATCTCCGGCGGGGAGAAGCAGCGGCTGTCCATCGCCCGGGCCCTGCTGCGCAATCCCGATCTGCTCGTCTTCGACGAGGCGACGTCGTCACTCGACTCGCTCACCGAAGAGGAGATCAGCCGGACGATGCGCGATGTCGCGCAGGGCGCCGACGTGATCACGGTGCTGATCGCGCACCGGTTGAGCACCGTGCTGCATGCGGATCGCATCTTCGTGCTCGAGCGCGGGCGGATCGTCGAGGAGGGTCGCCACGAGGAGCTGCTGGTGCGGAAGGGGCTCTACTATGCGATGTGGCGTCAGCAGGTCGGCGAGCGGCGTCCGTCGG